>JAAEQG010001542.1 GCA_024231775.1 bacterium | reverse complement strand
GCCTCGGGGCACGGCCACGAGCTATGGACGCGGGACTACTGGGCACACACCCGGGGCTACGATGCCAATCGCGACCTGCTCTACCGCCCACTGACGCTGCTGAGCTTTCGCCTCAACCACTTGGCGTGCGGTGACGATCCCAGAGGCTACCACGCGGTCAACTTACTGCTTCACGCCGCGGTTGCGGGGTTAGTCGTTGTCTTGGCGTCCGGGGTCGGTTGCGGTCCACGGGCCGGTGCGCTGGCTGGCGTACTCTTCGCCGCCATGCCGATCCACACCGAGGCGGTGGCCAGTGTCGTGGGGCGAGCCGAGCTGCTCGCGGCGCTCTTCACTCTGGGAGTGCTGGTCCTGGTCCACCAACTCGGCGTCGCCAGCCGTGGGCGCGCAGCGCTGTGGACGGTCCTAATGGCGCTCGGTGTCTTGGGGGCGCTGCTTTCCAAGGAGAACGGCGTTGTCGTGGTGCTACTCGCTCCGCTCTACGCCTTCAGCGCTCAAGCCCCACCTGGACGGCTGCGGAGGACGTTGCTGGTGGCTGCCGTGGTGCTGGCGGCCTCGATACCCTATCTCATCCTCCGCTACCATGCCCTCAGCGGCCGGTGGATTCAGGGGGTGGTTTCCTCGCCGATTACGAATCTCCTGGTCGATGCCCCGCCCCATCAGCGCTTCTGGGGAGCATGGCAGTTGCTGGGCATGTACGTCGCCAAGACCGCCTGGCCGCGTTACTTGTGCGTGGACTATTCGTATCAGGCGTTTCGCCTGGCCGCCTCTCCTGCCAACCTGCACGTGCTGATCGGCCTGCTGAGCGGTCTAGGCCTCGTCGTACTGGCCGTCATCGCCTGGGTCAAGGCCCGCAAGCTGTTGGCTCTCGCAGCCGTCTCGGTCTTGTTGACTTACCTGCCGGTGTCCAACACGTTCTTCCTGATTAAGACGTCTTTTGCCGAGCGCGTGTGGTACCTGCCCTCAGCCTTCGTGGCGATTGTGGTCGGGGCGTTGTGCGCACATTGGCTATGCACCCTGTGGCGACAACGAATCGGCCATACCGTCCTGCTGGTCATCGTGATGGCGGGCTTGGCCCGCTGCTGGGACCGCAATACGGATTGGCGCAACAACCTCAGCCTCTTCCACTCCGCGTACCAGGTCCACCCAACCAGCGTTCCGGTGATGTATTGTTTCGGACGTTGCCTGGCAGGCTACGACGATCCGCGCGGTCGGGAGCTTCTGGAAGCCAGTGTGCGTCTGGCCCCGGGGTTGTTCGATGCCCAGTGGGCGCTGGGCGAAGCCTGCGCCAAGTCGGGAGATGTCGAGCGGGCGGTCCGGGCGCTCCAGGCGGCGGTCATGCTCCAGCCGAGCCATCCGCGGGCGGTCATGCTCCTGGATGAAATGTCCGCCCGGCTGGCCGAAGCCAGAAGTGCGGACTTTGACCGATTAGAGCATGACTTCGCCAGGAGCGGATCGCTCTCCGATCTGCTGGCCTGGGTGAACGCACTCCTCGACGCTGGTCGGGCCGAGGACGCGGTGGAGACTCTGGCTGCACAGAGCGAGCGCTTCGCCAACCGGTGCGACTACCACCATACCCGGGCTGTCGCGCTGATGTATCGTGGGCACCGCATGGCGGCGGTGGAGGCCTACCGCGCCGCGCTCGCCCTCGGCGGCGAGCGTGCGGACCTGCTGGTGGAGTTGGCGTCCGTGCTGCTGGAACGGGGCCACTCGGGGGATGAGCAGGAAGGGGAGCAGCTGATCGCCGCGGCCATTCGGATCGCTCCCGACAATCCCCAGGTGCAGATTGCTCGGGCGGAGCTGTTCACCATGCAGGGTCGTTCCGCGGATGCAGCCCGGGTCTACCAGGACCTGATCGACCACCTCCCCCCCGGCGAGCTGCGCTCGACCCTGGTAGTTCGCATGCACGCCCTCCGCGACACGGAGTGACCCACGGCGCCCCCATCGTTTCCCCGTGGTCCCGTGGCAAGCCGCCCGGGTAAGCAGAACCCGGGTGCCCCATCGCGTTAGCCCAAGTTGAACAGTTGTGGAGCCCGAACGATCCTGGTGGTAGCGCCAGGGTCGTTTTGGGACGAAAATCGTGACTACATTTGGGTGGCCTCGTCGATCCGACGCAGACGCCGGGGTAGCGTCAGGCCGAGTCGGTTGAGCAACACCTCTTGAGTCTCGTCGAGCGTCGTTACGCAACGCAAATGGATCGTGTTCCGACTGCCGTCGGCCATCTGGGCCGGCAGGACCACGTCGCCGCTTTTGATCTTGGCAAACTCCTCGATGAGCGTCCGCTGGGCGTCGCCCAGGCCGGCGCGACGCATCCACTGGGCCAAAACCTCCCACAGTACATAGCCCAGAAAACAAACCAGAACGTGCCCGAGGACACGATTCTCTGTCTGGTGCCAGATCGGCGTGATTCCCAACTCGCCCTTCTCGATCCGGAAGGCCAACTCTGCTTTCGTCAACTGGATGTACTGCTTCCACAGCGTCGCCGGATCGGTCTCGGTCAGGTTGGTCCGCAGTAGGCAGTAGCCTTCCGACAGGGCCGCCCAGTCACTCCAGCTCTGCCGCCGTTTCCAAGTGATCGACAAACGGGCCTTGCCCTTGGGTTGCCTGCGTTCGGCGAGTCCGTAGCGGCCGGCGCCCCGCCTTGGGTAAACGCACGAGTTCATTCGGCCAGATTGGGCAGGGGCCGCTCCACTTCGTGTTGCGGGGCGCGGATGGGCAGGGTAGCCGTAAAGGTACTGCCCTTGCCGACCTGGCTTTCCAGGCTGATCTCGCCGCCCAGAATCTGGGCCAGCTCCCGGGTGATCGCCAAGCCTAACCCGGCGCCGCCGTGCTCCCGGGTCACCGACGCATCCAACTGACGAAACTTCTCGAAGACCTGTTCCTGTAGTTCCTCCGGAATGCCCGGTCCGGTGTCGGAAACCTGGAGGTGGATTCGCTCGTCGCCCGCCAGGATCGCAGAGACGCGGACCTTCCCCCCGGTCGGGGTGAACTTGATCGCGTTGCTTACCAGGTTGTAGAGAATCTGCTTGACCTTGCCCGCGTCTGAGTTGAGCGTGGGGATGTCCCCCTCACACTCCCAACCCAGATCGAGGTTCTTCTGGCCAGCCAGCGGACGGTGAAACTCGATCACGGCTTCACAGGTGTCGCCGATCCCGAATTCCGAGAGGTGCAACGCCATCTTGCCCGCTTCGATCTTCGCCAAGTCGAGCAGATCATTGATGATGTCCAGGAGCATTCGTCCGCTGGTCAGGATGTTCTGCGCATAGCGGGGCATGCGCGAGCGATCCTCCGGGGGCGCCTCCGCGGCGTCCGCCAGCAGCTCCGCGAAACCGATGATCGAGACCAGCGGGGTGCGCAGCTCGTGGCTTACGTTGCCGATGAACTCGGTTTTGAGCTTGTTGCTCTCGAACAGAGCGACGTTGATCTCCGCCATTTCGCCGAGCTTGATGTCCAGCGACCGGTTGATGCGGTTGAGTTCCTCTTGCTGAGCCCAGAGGTGGGTGAGCATGTCGTTGAAGGCGTCGCTGAGCTCCTCAAACTCGTCCCCGGTGCTGATCGCCGCCCGCACCTGCAGATCACCCGTGGTCACCTGCTCTGCCACTTGGCGCAGCTCGCGAACCGGCACCAGAAACAGCTTCTGCATAATCAGGTAGAAGACCAGCAACGCCAGGAGCATCCCCGATAGCCCCGCACAGATCACCGTGATCAGGTTCCAGGTATTCAACTGTGCCCAGGGCACCCGAACGTCGATGATGCCGGTCAACTCGCCCGCATCCTCCGCCGTGTCGCCCGCCCGGACCGCCATCGCCAGCCGAACGTGCGGGACCCCGTCGAGCTCCTGGAAGCGGTAGGCGTATGTCGCCGTCGGGTCGGCACGCAGTTGGTCGGTCTTCTGTACGATGAAGCCGCCCTCTCCACCTTGGCGCTGGGCCTCCTCCCGCAGCGCTTCGGCTCGGCCAATCGTCACCAGGCGGGGCACGGGAACATCGGAGTCAAGGGCCAACAGCTTGGCGTACCGTGGCCAGTTCTTGCTGAGCTGGGTTTGTGCGCTGCCCCAGTCTGCCCCGTCCAACGAGACCGCCAAGCGGGCGATGGTCGCCACTTGTTGAGCCTTGCGAAAACCCGCTTCTGCGTCCAGACCGGTCATCTGCACCCAGGGCATGAATAGGGTCGCCCCCATGATCGAGAGGACCGCCATGCCGAACAGCAGGAAGCACTTGTTCGCCAGCGAGAGATGGTACCACGAGCGCCGTGCCATAGCCGGTTAGCTTACCCGATCGGGCGCGCGCTGGCGAAGAGCAACCTCCTCCCCCCGGTGGCACGGATCCGTGACCCTCCCAGAGGTTCGAGAATGGGCGGTGTGGCGTCCCGTGTCGCCCACGGCGGTCACCCGATCCGAGCTTCTGCAGGACGTGGCCGTCGCCCAGCGCACTGGTGCCCCGTCTATTCCAGCGGTGGGGCAGCTCGGGAGCCTCGTCGTTGACATGGCAGAGGGTGGGGGCTCACCGTCCTGCGCGATGGGGGAGTCCCATCCCGCGTCGACGGTTCTGGCACGCGTCTGGTGAGTTCCTTGAATTAGTCAACGAACTTACGAGAACCACCGCAGCCCAGCGTCGCCGCGGCTGACCTCTTCGCTGGGTCGAACCGAACCGCCCCGGCCCAGCGGATCCGTTCGTGAAGATCCGTGCTACTGAAGATTTCGCAGTCTGAGTGGAATTGCCTTGCATGGCTTGTAGTGGGGGGCCTGCCAGCCGACAATAGTAGCACTCATGACGGACCAGGACTCAACACGTCAGACCCTGCTGCTGCGGCTGCGCAACCGAACCGACCAGCTCAGTTGGCAGGAGTTCCATGAGCGGTACGGTGAGTTGCTCTTCCGGTACGCACGCGGCCGGGGGGCTTCCGCCGCAGACGCTGAGGACGTCGTGCAGGACGTGGAAATGTACCTCTTCAAGGCGATGGAGGGGTTCGAGTACGACGCCGCGAAGGGGCGTTTCCGGACCTACCTGCGTACCGCGGTTACACATGCGATGGGCCGCCGTGCAAAAAAGCAGGCCCGCCAAGGCGAGGTGCTGGACCCCCAGACCCTCGATTACCTCTCCGCGGGCGTCGAAGCCGGCGAGGATCAGCGATGGGAACGGGAATGGCGCCTGCATCGTCTACGCTGGGCTCTCCGCGAGATCGCCACGGATGTGGAACCCGCCACGCTGGAGGCGTTTCGGCAGCATGTGCTGGTGGGAACGTCGGTGGAGGAGACCGCCAAGCAGCTCGATATCAGCACCGCCAGCGTCTATCAAGCCAAGTCACGGATTCTCAAGCGGGTAAAGCAGAAACTGGATACGCTTGATCCCGACGAGGACGTGTGATGGCGGGGAGGTCCGTCCCTGCCCACAGCGGCGGCAAAACCCTGCTCTGGTGGGGGGCATGGCGTCAGAGAGTCAGGGTACGAGGTCTATCCTCTGGCAGAGATGGTGGCTGGTCTGAGGTGTAGTGCCTGCAGAAGGCCGCTGCACGCCCGCTTGGCGGGGATGTTCCGGGTTATCTGGACGTCCCTTGCTGATGCCCGACCAGGGCAGGAGACCGGGCGGGTCCGGGGTATGAGGAGAGGATCTGTCCCTGAATGGAAGTTGAGTGCCCATCATGTTCCGCGCGAGTCGGCGTCGAGGGAACCGGCGCTGCCCGAAAATGCTCTGTGTGTGGGGAACCGCTCGGAAGAGTTGGCGCGGAGGACGCGGTCCTGGCTGAGCTTGGCGAGGACCTGCGCGAGGCCTTCGGACCCGGTGCATACGATGCGCTGCGGCCTGAGGAGGTTGCTCGGGGCAGCGGTTCGCGTGGGGGTGGGGGGGCGCCGCGGTTCGCCATGGGGGTCGGACCGATCGGCGAGCGGCTCGGCGACTTCGAGTTGCTGGGCGAGCTTGGGCGTGGCGGCATGGGCGTGGTGTACCGCGCCCGCCAGCTCTCTCTCGACCGCGAGGTGGCCCTCAAGGTTCTCCCGCCGTCTGCCCGGCGCAATCGGGCGGCGGTGGCGCGCTTTCGTCGCGAAAGTCAGGCAGCCGGTAAGCTGCACCACACCAACATCGTCCCCGTATACGCTCAGGGCGAGCACGACGGGCGGTTCTACTACGCCATGGAACTCATCGAGGGCGAGAGTCTGGACAGCGCCATGCGCTCGGACTCGAGTGTCGTTAGTCTGACCCTCAGACCGGTGACCCCGCCCACCGGGTTCCGTGCGTCCGGGACCGATTCGGGTAGCGGCGGAGAGACGGGTGGAGAGTCACGCCTGGAGGTGACCTCCATCCAGCGGACCCGACGCGACTACCGGCGGATCGCTCAACTGATCGCGGAGGTGGCCGACAGTCTGGACTACGCCCACGGCCAAGGGGTAATTCACCGGGACATCAAACCGCACAACCTGCTGCTCGGGCAGGACCAGCGTTTGCACATCACCGACTTCGGCCTCGCCCACCTGATGGACGAACCGCACCTGACCATCACCGGTGAGGTGATGGGCACTCCGGCGTATATGTCTCCTGAGCAGGTGAAGGGTGCCCCCGCCGACATCGATCACCGCACGGATGTCTACTCGCTGGGCGTGAGTCTCTACGAATTGCTGACTTTGCGCCGACCTTTCCGCGGCGGGGGGCGCGAGCAGATCATTCATCGAATCTGCACCGTCGAGCCCCAGGCGCCGCAGCGTCTGGATCGGCGAATCCCGATCGACTTGGAGACGGTATGCCTGCGGGCTTTGGAGAAGGATGTCCGCAAACGCTACGCAACCGCGGGGGCCATGGCGGAAGACCTGCGTCGGTTCGCGGATGACCGTCCGATCCTTACCCGGCGTACCGGGCAGATCGAGAAGGGGGTCAAGTGGGTCCGGCGTCACAAGGCGGCGTCATCCGCCATCTCCGCAGTCGCCCTGCTGGGTGTAGCCGTGAGTGCTCTGGTGGTCACCATGAGCGCCCAGCGCACCGCCGAAGCGGCCCGCTGTCTTGACCGGGCCTACGCGCATTTGGTCTATCACGATTTCAACAGCCCCGCGGTTGTCCGGGAGGATATCGAACGGGCTGATGAGCTGGGAGCGGACCCGGATCGCCTGAAGCTGGTCCAGGCCTTGGCGACGATGTTCAACCCACAGCAGACCATCGAGTTGCTGGAGGGTTCGGGAGCGAGCGAATCCGAGGATGTTGAGCGGCTTTACGTCTTGGCCTGGGCTTACTGGCGGGACGGTCAGCCGAGCTTGTCCCGAGAGCGGTTCAGCGCGGCGGAGGCGCTGGGGGGAGCGAACCGGGCAGCTGAGTGGTTCTTCCGCGGTCTAGCCAGCCAGTTCTACGATCCCGAGCAGGCCATCGTTTCTTACCAGCAGGCCCGCCGGATGCGCGCCCGGGAGAGTCGGTTCTACGCCCAAGCTACGATGCACGTGGCCCGGGCCAGAAACCAGTTGATGTACCGCACGCGCGACATCAGCGGGTTCAACGAAGTCCGCAGTGCCCTGCGCGAGTTGATCGAGCACGAAGTCTACGGCGCCATACCATACTACTATCTGTCGATCGCCTATCGGCTGGCGGCGGAGGTTTACGCCGGAAACACCGGCACGCCCCCGGAAACGGCGGAAGAGTACTACGCCATGGCCCTCGAGATGGCGACCCGCGGCGAGGAACTGGCCGCAGGGAACAACGATGCTCCGCTGACCGCTCGCGCCGAAGCCCTCGAGAGCATGGGTGACTTCGAGGAAGCCGTGGCGGCGCGCTCGGCTGCCATCGACCGTGCCGCCGTGCCCGTGCACCGGTGGGAAGGGTATCACTATCGCTGGCGCCTCTATTATTGGCTTAACCGTTACGACGAGGCCCTCGCGGACCTGGAGGCGATCGCCGCTCTTCCGGTGGACATGTCCGAGAGCGATCGGATCAGCTACGAGTATGTGTATCCCATGCTGGTGTACGCCGATTCGGGACAGATGCAGACGGGGCTCGACCTCGCTCGCGAGCTCGCCGCGCCGGTTGAGGGCTCGTCTCTGCCCAGCGCCCTGAGGGTGATCTGGTCGGGGACATGTCTGCGAATCCTGGGCCGGGGGGCTGAGGCGGACGCGTTGCTCGCGGATCACCTGGACGCCGTGGACTACGAAACCGGGCTAGTGCCCCCGCAGACGCCGGAGTGGGCGGCATCCCTGCTCGACTTCGCCGCAGGCCTCTCGTCCCTGGAGACCTTGCTGGAGTTGTCCGAGGGGGTTGACGATCCATTGGGACGCAGGAAGCTGGTTGGCGAGGCGTGGTTTCACGCTGCGGCGATGGCTTTGGCCACTGGCGATCGAGCGGCTGCTGCAGCCAGTCTGGAGCGGTCCTATCGGTCGTTTGACTCCGAGAAACGGTACACCTACCACGCCAAAGTCCTGCGGGAGCGCCTGCAGGCTGATCCCTCCTGGCCGCCGTGGCTGGACGATGGCGACTAGATGGACAAACCGGGGGTGTCGGGCCGAATAGTCGTGAAACGGACCACGTGTGGTGCTATAATGAGTGCCTCTGTGGGAGTGAAGCACATGAAACAAGATCATCGAACTAGACTACGGATGCGAAGCGCGCCCTGGGTGTGGCTGTGTGCTCCGCTGTTGCTGGCGAGTTACTCCGCGGTAACCGGCGCACCACCGCGTGAGGTGTTCCCGATCCCGGTGCATACGTTCGACCTGCAGTCGCCGGCGGTCACGAGCGGTTTGGCCCACGCCGATGAGGTCCTGCGCGCAGTCTCGGACGAGTCGTTGACGACGGTGTTTCCCTCTGACGGGTTGGGCCTGGGGC
>JAAEQG010001541.1 GCA_024231775.1 bacterium | reverse complement strand
GGGCTTGCCGTTGTGCGTCCATTGGCCGGTGGCCGTGCCATTGGAAATGAAGCGCCCGCTGTACCGTTGCACCCACTCACTGCCCCGCACCCGATCGAGTTCGACCGTGCCGTCGACCGCGATGACACCGCGGACCGGATCAACAGGCTCGTTACCGTTGATTCTGCGCATCGTGCCGCTCAGCTGGTTTCCCTGCTGGGTGAGCTGCAGCTCGAACTCGTATGTGCCAGAAACCGACATTCGCCAGGCGCCAGCGATCGCGGGCTGTGATGAGGCAGCAGGGCTGACCCGCTGAGCGGTCCAGTTCCCGGCAGCCCTGCCGTCGTGGGTCCAGGTTCCCTGTGCCTCGAGCCCTGAAGGAAGCGACCGCACGTTGCCAGAGTACTCCTGCACCCATGCGGTGTCCCGGGCTCGCCGAAACCGTAGCGTGCCGTCCCACTCGACGACGCCGTTTATCGCATCGATCGGCTCGTCGCCGTTGGTGCGCCGCATGGTGCCTTGAATCTGTGAGAAGCTCTGTCGCAGGTCGAGTTCGAAGGTGTGGGTGCCGGAAACCACCATGGTCCAGCGGCCCGAAACGTCGAACGCCGGCAGAAAGCCTGCGCCTGCGGTCAGCTCGGCGGTCCAGGATCCTGACGGTTTGCCTTCATGGGTCCAGGTCCCGTCGAGACGGACGTTTTTTGCCAGCCCGACGATCTTGCCTGTGTAGTGCTGAGTCCACTCATTGGCACGGACCCGGCGGAAGTCGATCGTGCCAGCCCAGCCCACCGTACCGGTGATCGGGTCGACCGGTTCGCTGCCGTTGGTACGTCGCATCGTGCCTTCGACCTGGCTACCGTTGTGGCGCAGCTTGAGCTCGAATTCGT
>JAAEQG010001540.1 GCA_024231775.1 bacterium | reverse complement strand
GGAAGGCGGCAGCGCGGAAGATCACGCGAGCGAGGATCTTGCTGAAGGCCGACGCGGAGTCGGACGGCCCGGGTTGGACCGATCAGCGGATTGCCGAGGCGTTGGAGGTGGGGGTCCGCACGATCGAGAACTTGCGTCGTCGTTGCGTCGAGGAAGGGTTGGAAGCATCTATTGCGGATCGGCCCCGCCCTGATCGCCCCTGGCAGCGCAAGCTGGATGGGGCGGGAGAGGCCAAGCTGATCGCGTTGTCCTGCAGCGAGCCACCGCCGGGGCGGACGCGATGGACATTGGAGCTGTTGGGCGAAGCGTTGGTGGCGTTGGAGGTGACGGATTCGATTTCGTATGAGACGGTGCGTCGCACGCTGAAAAAAACGAGTTGAAGCCATGGCGCAAGAAGATGTGGTGCATTCCGCCCAAGCGCAACGCCGAATTCGTTTGTGCGATGGAGAACGTGCTGGCGGTGTATCAGAGGCCCTACGACCCGAGACGCCCGGTGGTGTGCATGGACGAGACCAGCAAGCAGTTGGTGGCCGAGACACGCGTACCGATCGCCGCGGGGCCGGGGCGTGTCCAATGCTTCGACTATGAATACGAACGCAACGGAGTGGCAAACTTGTTCATGTTTTGCGAGCCGCTTCGAGGGTGGCGTCGTGTGGCGGTCACCGATCGCCGTACCAAGGTGGATTGGGCCAGGCAGATCCAGACGCTGGTCGACGT
>JAAEQG010001539.1 GCA_024231775.1 bacterium | reverse complement strand
GCAACCAGATCGCCGAAATCGAGGAAGAGGCTGACGAGGACGGCACCTTCCGCCCTCAGCACCCCTTGTTGGGTCGAGATCGGCCGCTGAATCCAACCCTTGATCAGCCGCTGGCCGTGTTCGCTGTCCTCCCAAAAGGTCTGTACTAACGGATTGCGCCAGGTGATGTGACGCCGGCCGCGCCAACCGAGCACGCCCATGGCCAGGAGCACCCGTGCTCCCCGATCGTTGACCGTGGGGCTTGTGCCGAGGGTGAGCTGATGGAGCACTCGTGCGGGGTGAAAGTCCCGCACATTGAGGTTGGTCAATTCCTCAACTCGCCGGACTGCGGTGCCGATCGGCTCGGGTTCACTCCGGGCTCGCATACAGGACTTGATTGCGTCCTCCACCGAGTACTCCGACCCGGCGAGCCGCCCCCTTTGATGCGATCCGAGGATCGCGTCGACCAGGGCTGGATACCCCCGTGTCTGGTGCCAGAGGGAATCGAGATCGTCCTCTGAGAGGGGCCGGTCCGAGCCCTCCGAGCGCTTCAGCGCGTATCTGCGGAGCTGGTCCTCGTCGAGATCCAGCAAGTGGTAGGAGATGGAGACGTTGGGCAGAGGCGAGTACACATGATCGGTATCGCGCAACTCGTGAAGGTCGCTCTCGGCCGTAAGGACAAAGGAGAAGTGTTCTTTGTGCTCCTCAAACAGCACTCGCAGGTGGTTTGCGAGGCTGACGGCAGCCCAGGGATGAATGTCGTCGAAGTCATCGAGGAGCAGTATGACTCGCTGGACACCGGCGTCTGTAAGAGCGGTGAGAGCTCGGCTGAGCGCCTCGATGAGAACCGCGGCGGGCGAGTCCGGTGCCATGGGGCAGGAGAAAGGGATGCTGGCGTGGGGCGCGGCGGCTTCACGGATCCGCTCTGTCAGGTTGCACAGGAGCAGACCGGCATGGGTCTGCCCGTGGTAGGGGCTCATGTCAAACGGGCCGAGAGCCACGGCTCGGTGATCGGCGGCAAGGTCGTTGGCGAACTGCTGCAGCAGAGTTGATTTGCCGCTGCCGGGACCGGCGTGAATCAGGTAGCCGGGGGATCCGGGAATCAGCAACTCCTGCAGCCATCGGTTGGTTGGCAGCCGGTCTTCCGGGGCCCAGGGCCCCGGGAAAGGTGCGAGCATGCGCTGCTGGGGGGTGGGGTGCACGCGAGAATCTCCTTCCGAAACGGAGTGCGGCTCGTCAGGCTGACGGCAGCTCCTTGAGGGCACGCACGATTCCGTCCAGCTCGTCAATCAGGTTCATGGTGCCCTGGCGCTCGTAGAAATAGAGCACGTCGGGTAGGATGTCATTCGGGAAGAGATAGGCCCAGCGATCCTCCGCGGCCGGCGCCAGCGCCAGCGTCATCGTCAGCGCGCGTAGCAGACGGTCGACGGCGCGTTCGGTCGCCGGCCAGGCATCCGGGCAGAGCTCGTTCAGGTAATCGATGGCTTCTTTCGCGGTGAACGTTGGTTGTCCACCGGCCGGAGTCACCTGGGCGGTCTCGGGCCTGGATTTGTACTCGTAGTGGGTGATGATCGTGGCCAGCAAGAGGCTCTTGACCTTGAGGAGTTGATTTCGGCGATCTTCACTGGACCCCTCGGGGCCGGTCAGGTCCAGCAGGGGATCCACGTTGAGGTCATCCCAGAGCTCCCGCTTGAGGAGGGCTCGGATGTCCTGGTCGAGAACCGCCTGAGCGTCGGCGGGACCGATGCTGTTTTGCCCGAGCCGGTCCACTCGGCGGAGAAGGTTGTCGCAGGCACGCTGAACGTAGTAGGGGATGGCGTAGGTGCCGTGTTCGACGAGACCGATCACCTCCGCTTCTTCTTCGATCTTGATGTTGAAGCCTTTGAGCATTCGTACGAGATGTCCGACGGATTCCCTTTCAACACCGAGAAGGTTCTGAAATCGACAGAAGTTGAAGAAAACCGAACCGGAGTTGAGGCGATTCAGATAAATATGCCGAAAACCGGTCATCACAAAGGTGCACAGGCGAGGCGTCGACTGCGCGAGGTTGTTGCGGAGGAACTGGAACAGCCGTTCCTGGTTTTGGTGCAGGTCCCAAAGATACAACCCGTCCACTTCGTCCATGAGCACCACCACCGGATGGCCGAATTTCTCTGCCAGGGTGTGCATCACCTCATAGAGGTCGGCGTGCTCAGTCCCGGGGTGGTCGCTGAGGCGATCGGCGAGCTTACCGTGCCCAATCCCGCCCAACGCCCATTTGAGCTGGGAGTAAAAATCTTTCACATCGCTGTGATCCTTCAATCGCAGGAATAGCGCCGGGACCTGGCGATCGCGCTCACGAAGGCGATACTCCACGGCCTGGAGCAGCGAAGTCTTGCCGATGCGGCGGCTGCCCAGGATCGCATGATCCTCGCGATCCAGAGAGCCGAGAATGGTTTGCACCTCGTTCTCGCGCCCAACGAAGAGATCTGAGCCACCGGGCAGGCTGCCGGCGAGCTTGTAGGGTGTGAACGAGCGCCGGCCGATGTCCTCAAAAGCTCGGGTGAGCAGTTTCTGGGCCGGGTTCGGTTGAATGACTATCTCAGTTAAGTCGAGCATATCAAGAAGAATGAAGTGCGGTCCCCCGTGGCCGGGCGGCAGAGCACTTTTGAGAGCGGGGATTCCTTCCAGGACCACGGCAATGACGACGCTGCGCTCCAGCGCTTGCCCAAAGTCCGTTTCATCGAGATCCTTGCGCTGATCGCGGTGCAGGTCGCTGAATCGCTCGCGGGCCCAGGCCCGCAGCACCGGTGCGCTCTCGGCTGCCGCAGTACCGTCTCCAATCACGATCAGCAGTACCTGTTTCCGCAATACCTCGACCGGGTCCCTGACCTCGGCGTAGGCCCACGGCAGCAGCGGCCCTTCCTCCCCGGGGAGACGGTCGAGCGCAATCTTGCCGGGGACGTCGCCTGACCAGCCGCTGAGCCGGAGATCCAGCAAGATACGGAGCCCTTTGAACAGGTTGCGAGCCGTCTCCTGGTCGGCGCCCGCAGTGGGGAGGTTCCGGCGCCAGGAGTTGAGCGCGTCGGCCAGGCTGACGAGACCGTTCCACCGAGTCTGAGTGTCCGTGCGGCTGCGGCCGCTGAGACCATACATGTTCAGAAACATGGAACGGGTGCTCTTGTCGAGCTGCCGGTCGATAGCCGGCAGAAAGCTCGACAGCGGAAGGTCACGGTGGGCCATGCCGGATTGAAGATCTGGGAACAGGAGTCGCCGGGCCTCCACTTCGTGCCGCTGATCGTACGCCAGCTCCATCGGGTACCATGTCTCTTGGCTCTCCTCGGTGGCAGCCTTCATGTGTTCCCAGATCCCTTTGGTACGCAGCCACTG
>JAAEQG010001538.1 GCA_024231775.1 bacterium | reverse complement strand
GCCGGTTGACCCGTTCGTACCAGCGGAGGGAAAAGGCAGTCGTGAGACTGCTGACCTGGGGGGTGTGGGTGGGAATCAGTATTCCTTCTGTCAGGGGCAGGGCGGTTGGAATCCTGTCGCAGACCTCTAGCCAACTCAGGGGCAAAAGTTTGCGGTTGGTGACGCGCAACGTCATCTCGAACGTCTCACCGGGGAAAGCGCGCAATTTATCAAAGCGCCGTTCATAGTCCACGCGGCGCAAGGATAGCCGGTTCCACAACCAGGCGATGGGAATGACGGTCAGCAGGCAGGCGGCCAGGACAAAGGGAGTGCGTTGGCGGACGACCAGTCCAATCGCGATGAGCAGCGCCGCGATTTCGAACCAGTTGTGGCCCAGCCGGGAACGCTGCCCGTTCTCCACTGTAACCCTGCGACTCACGATCAGAACCTCTCGACCGGCACCGGGACCGTGTCGATCACGTCCATCAACACGTCGGCCAGCTTGCGGCCCCTCAACCGGGTCGCGGGACTGATCATGACGCGGTGGGTGAGGACATAAGGGGCCAGCAGCTTGACGTCGTCGGGCAGGACGTACTCACGCTCGCGGATGGCGGCCAACGCCTGGGCGCACTTGTACAGCGCCAGCGTCCCGCGCGGGCTGGCTCCCAACTGAATTTCCTTGTGTTTCCGCGTGGCTCGGACGACGTCCACAATGTACCCCCGCACCGATTCTTCGACTCGCACCTCCCGTACCTGGCGCTGCATCTCGGCCAACTCGTCGGGATTGGTGACCGGTTCCAGCGTCGCCAGTGGGTCCTCCTGTTCAAAGCGGAGCAGGATGGCGTGCTCTTCCTTTTCTGTCGGATAGCCGATGGGCAGCTTTATCAGGAAGCGGTCGATCTGTGCTTCTGGCAGGGGGAAGGTGCCCTCCAGCTCGATCGGGTTCTGGGTTGCCAGCACCAGGAAGGG
>JAAEQG010001537.1 GCA_024231775.1 bacterium | reverse complement strand
TGTCCGGCACGACGACGGCCGCGCGCCCGTTGATCTCCAGGATGTTGCGCACGTGCTGCACGAAGTTGAGCTGCTTGTTGCTGGTCGAGGTCCAGAAATCGTCACGAACGATGGTCTGGGACTCGCGGCGGATCTCGCCCTCTTCGGTGATGTAGGTGACGCTGCTCTTTTTGCCAAAAGGAGGATTCGTGAGGACTATGTCAAAGTGCTCGCCGGGATGGCTGGCGAGGGAATCTTCCACGCGGATCGGGCTGTGCCCGGCTTCGCCGGGGGCTCCATTCGCCCCGATGCCGTGGAGGTAGAGGTTCATCACGCAGAGACGGGCGGTGTTGTCGACAATCTCCCAGCCGTGCAGGGCCTGGTGGTTGAGGTGCTCGTACTGGGTGCGGTTGAGGGGATGGCGGCGGGCGATGTGCTCGTGGGTGGCGATGAGGAAACCGCCGGTGCCCGCGGCAGGGTCGCATACGGTCTGGCCGGGTTCGGGGCGCATCACGTCCACCAGGGCCTGGATGAGAGGGCGGGGGGTAAAGTATTGGCCCGCGCCGGATTTGATGTCCTGGGCGTTCTTTTCCAAGAGGCCCTCGTAAATCTCGGCCTTGACGTCCATATCGAGACCGGTCCAGGTCTCACCTTCGATGAGGGTGATGAGACGGCGGAGCTTGGCGGGGTCTTGGATGCGGTTCTGGGCCTTGCGAAAGATGGCGGGGATGAGGCCAGAGCCTTTGCCCAGCTCGGCGAGGATGGCGCGGTAGTGGTTTTCGAGGTCGGCGCCCTCCAGGTCGCGGAGACTGGCCCAGTTGTACGCGGCGGGGATGGCGCTGGGCAGGCCCATCACGCTGACGCGCTCC
>JAAEQG010001536.1 GCA_024231775.1 bacterium | reverse complement strand
TCAGTCGCGACGAGGCGGCAAGGGCTGCCGGTGAGCAATTTCGACTCGCGCACCTCGGCCACCCGGTCGCCCAACACGTCCTTGAAACGGCCCGTCAACTGGTCAAAGTCGGCCTGCTCCACGCCGGCGTCCGCTTCCTCCTCGGTCTCTGTTTCTTCCTCCAGCTTTGGCAGTTCCAAATCCGGGTCGTCCACGTTCTGGAACGATTTGCCCTCGTATTCCCGGATGCTCTGCATCATAAAACCGTCCAGTGGGTCGAGCAGATAGAGCACTTCCAGGTCGCGGGCCTTGAACGAGTCCAGGTGCGGGCTGTGGTCCGCCGACGCGCGGTCGCTGCCCAGGATGTAATAGATGCTTTCCTGCTCGTCGCCCATCCGCCGGACATAGTCGGCCAGCGAGGCCAAATCATCGCCATACCCGGAGGAGTAAAAGCGCAGCAACGGCAGCAGGTTAGCGTGGTCCAGCGGGCTCATCGCCACGCCCTGTTTGATGAACGTGCCAAACTCGCCCCAGAAAGCACGATAGTCGTCCGGCTGCTCCTCCGCCAACTCACCCAGTGATTTGAGCACGCGGCCCGTCAGCGCCTTTTGGATCTGCCGTACCGCCCGGTTGCTCTGAACCGTCTCACGCGAGATATTGAGCGGAATGTCCTCCGAATCCACCACCCCCTCCACAAAACGCAAATGCTCGGGCAGCAAGTCCTTGTTGTATTCCTGGATCAGGATTTTCTTCGAATAGAGCTTGAGGCCGTGGTCGGTGCGCAGGCGCAAGGGGCCGCGCTCCACCTTGCGGGGAACGTAGAGCAAGCTGCGGATGTCCACCGGCACGTCGCTGACCAGGTGAACGTGCAGCAGCGGCGCTTCAAAATCGAGCGTCAGTTGGCGGTAAAAGTCCTCATACTCTTTTTCCTCCACCTCTCGCGGCGATTTGCGCCACAGCGCGGTCTG
>JAAEQG010001535.1 GCA_024231775.1 bacterium | reverse complement strand
TGCTGACCCACCTGCTCCAGATGCTGGGGGGAGAGCGCGTCACCCTGCCGGACGATTTCTTCGACCCCTACCTGGAACAAGGCCGCGCCGTCGTCCTCCTGGATGGCCTGGACGAGGTGGCTGACCCCGACCTGCGCCGCCGCGTCTCCCGCCTGGTCGAGTCCTTCACCGCCGCTTATCCCAACTGCCGCTACGTCGTCAGCAGCCGCATCGTCGGCTACACCGGCCCGGCCCGGCTGGGGGAGAAATACACCACCACCACCGTGCGCGACTTTAGGCTGGCCGACGTCGAGCGCTTCCTGCGCAACTGGCACCTGGCGGTGGCCGTGGGCCAGATGGGGCCGGGAGCCAGCGCCATCGCCTACGCCGACGACCAGACCGGGCAACTGCTGGCCGCCATAGAAAAGAACGAGCGCATCCGCGATCTGGCGATCAACCCCCTGATGCTGACCGTCATCGCCCTGGTCCATCGCGACCGGGTCAAACTGCCCGACCGGCGAGCCGAGTTGTACGACGAGGCCGTCAACGTCCTGCTGGGCAAGTGGGAGGAAGCCAAGGGAATCGCAGAGCCGCCTATCCTGAAAGATCACGTCTTTGACGCCGGAGACCGCCGCCTGATGCTTCAGGCCGTGGCCCTGTGGATGCAGGAACGACAACAAAAAGAGATCGAGACCGGCGACCTGCGGCGGATCCTGGGCGAGATGTTCCAATCCATCGTCGGGGATGAACGGGCAGCGGATCACGCGGTGGACCGTTTCCTGCACGTGATCCAGGAACGGACGGGCCTGCTGGCCGAGCACGGCGCGGGCGTCTACCGTTACTCTCACCTCACGTTCCAGGAATACCTGGCCGCGCTGGCCGTGGCCGGGCGAGACGATTACGTGGCCTACACCTTGGAGCGGGCGGGAGACCCCTGGTGGCGCGAGGTGATCCTGCTGGAAGCGGGCCACCTGAGCAACCAGAGCCGCGAGCGCACCACGCGCCTCGTGCGTGCCATCGCCGATCACAAGCAGGAACCAGATCTGTACCATAACCTGGTGCTGGCGGCGGAAGCCCTGAACGACATCGGGACGGGGCGCGTGAAAGGTGATTTGCTGGGTGGAGTGCAGCAACAACTGCGGCAAGAATTGGAAACTCCTCCACCCAAAGGGTGGTTTGCATCAATACAGTTGCGTTTTCAACGCAGAATGACCCGAAAAGAACTTGCACAACGGCGCATTGCTGCCGCGCTGGCATTAGCCCAGATCGGAGGGGCCGAGCACTGGACAACTCCCTACGGTGAGCCAGAGTGGGTCGAGATTCCGGCAGGTGAGTTCTGGATGGGGGGTGAAGGGGAATACGATGGCAAGCCCGTTCACCGTGTTTTCCTGGAGCGATTCCAGATTTCCCGTGTGCTTATCACTAATGCCCAATACCGTCTTTTTGTAGAGGCGACGAACCGCGAGCCACCAGAGCACTGGGAGGGGAAACGTCCGCCCAAGGGAGAAGCGAGTCACCCGGTGGTCTACGTCACCTGGTACGACGCGATGGCTTATTGCGAGTGGTTGGGCAAAGTGACCGGCAAGCGGATCACATTGCCCTCCGAGGCCGAGTGGGAAAAGGCAGCGCGGGGGGACAAGGACAGGCGCGCGTATCCCTGGGGGGATGATTTCGACGCTACGCGGTGTAACAGTGATGAACTGGGATTGGGAGGCACTACGCCGGTGGGTGTCTTTCCCGATGGAGCCAGCCCTTACGGTGTGTTGGATATGGCAGGGAATGTGTGGGAATGGACACGGAGCCATTGGAAGGACTACCCTTACGACTCGACGGATGGACGAGAGGACCTGACAGCCGGTGACGATGTGCGCCGGGTGTTGCGGGGCGGGTCGTTCGCCTATTTTACGAGGAGCGTCCGCTGCGCGTACCGCAGCTCCTGGTCCCCGCTCAACCGTAACTCGTACAGCGGGTTTCGGTTGGTGCTGGCGTCCCCGTCCGCTCGGTGCTCTGAGGACTCTGGACTCTGACCATCTGGGTAATCGGGACTCTGGGAGGGCGGCAACCGAAGCGGTTGCTCAGGGGGAGGGGAATCCCTCCCCCAACGGAAACCGTGCAGCCTGTCCTGAGCTTGTCGAAGGAAAGCACGGTCGCGACCGGCGATTTTTGAGGTCATTTTCAAATCATCTGAGGAGGTCAAGCAATGCACCAAAATACATCTCAAGCACCATTTGCCGACCTGGAGATCCGCATCTTTTCCCGCGACGCGCGCATCGCCGGATACCCCGTCGAGATCACCCTGGACGGAGAACGACAACTCGCGCAAGGCTGCCTGGATGCCGACGTCGCTTCTCTCACCACGGATGACGACCCGGTCGCCGCCGGACAGCGTCTGTTCGGCGCGCTCTTTGCAGACGCCGACTTGCGCCTCGCCTGGGCCGGGGCTTGCACTCACGCCCCCCGCCGCCGCGTCCGCCTGCGGATCGCCGCCCGCGCGCGCGAACTGCACGCCCTGCCGTGGGAACTGCTGTACGCAGACACCCTGCTCTCCGCCGACGCCAACACCCCCTTTTCCCGCTACCTGTCCACGCCCGAAGCGTGGGGCGGCGCGGTCAAAGAACACCCCATCCGCGTGTTGGTCGCCATCTCTAATCCCGGGGACCTGGATATGCACAACCTGGCCTCCCTGGACGTGGATGTCGAGCAGGCGTCTCTCCAAACGGCTTTGAGATCGGGCCAAGTCCGGCTCGATTTCCTGGACCCACCGGTCACGCTCGCCCGGATCGAGCAGGAGCTGCGACGCGCGCCCGGCTACCACGTCCTGCACTATGTGGGGCACGGCGCGTTCAGC
>JAAEQG010001534.1 GCA_024231775.1 bacterium | reverse complement strand
CGTTCGCGTCCAACTCATGATCGAACGGCCGCAGCTGGCGGGCATCGTCACGCGACGAGGCGATGAAACAGAGATGGGCGATGCGGAATGACTGGCGTCTTGGGAGATCGGGGGCGATCTTGAGGAGAACTGCAGCGTCATACGCATCCCGGGCGACCGAGCGCTGCAGCAACGCTGTGAACTTTCCCGCCGCAAGCTCGTCGAGGGTTAGCGTGGGGACTTCCTGGCTGGCCTCCGGAGGGAAGCGTGTTGGCAATCGCACGGTCCCCCAGAGGGGTATCCGGGCAACGTAGCTCACGTCCACTTCAAGGTCCTGGGATCCGCCGAGTACGCTCGAATAGCGCAACCGAAATTTCCCTCCCGCGTGCTCGGTCGGTGCCCGCCGTAAAGCGCAGCCCTCCCTTTCACAACAGGCGATGACCGCACGCTCGAAGTTGGGGCGCTCCCGCCGCATACCCATAACATCTGCCGAACCGACATAGTTGATGTCGATGTCCAGTGAAAGCCTCGGCACATCCAGGTGAAGAAGGTTGAGCGCGGTGCCCCCCTTCAGTACCCAGGCACCGTGGGTAAACTCATGCCGGTCCAAGCGGGCGAGTACACCCTGCAGCCGGAGCACCTTTTCGACCAACTGCGGACGGAAACCGGTTTCCGCAGCGACATGTGTAACTTCCCTGGCGGTGATCATTCTGGCCCTCCCATATTCCCACGAAAAAACCCGACCGGAACCACCAGCCCCCAACGGGGGACGAGTCGGCCCCTTCGCCTCCTGTCCATGTAGACCGGGCTGCGCGGTATCCTGGCCCGAAGGCGTTCGATGAGCCCACCCGGCACGGCCAGCTGTGCCTGGTAAGAATCGAGGAAGAATCCGACCTTCGCGACAAGTGTCTGGCAGCGCAAGGCTGTGATGTACTCCTCCAGCAGGCCCGGGTCGATAGCCGGCAGGGCAAGCAGTGACCGCCAGACTTCCTCCACGCCACCCGCAAGGTCGGGCCTGTCAAGCACGTCAGCGATGGTCCGTTCCAGGCAGGTGACGCGAATCTCGACTCCCGAGCGCTCTGCCGACTCGATCCAGCGCTCACCGCGGCCGTCCTCGAGCAGTGGCGCTCGAGGACGAACGGGTACGAACCTTCGGCCCTCGAAAGAGATGGGCTTTGTCTTTGTCCACGTAACAAACGTTGGCCGTTCGTAGAGGCTGTGCGCATAACCGTGGACCTCGAGCGCAGTGTGATAGGCCACTGCAGCGTCCGGAGCCATGCGCGACGCGATAGCGATGAGGTCAGGCGGCAACTCGCTGGTTGTCGAAGAGGAAGAGGTACGCACGAAGAGCCCTCGTTTGACCTTCGCGATCCGTCCCTGACGACACCAGCGGGCAAGATGAGAGGCCACTGTCGAGGCTGCCCGACCCGGCAGGCTGGCCGCGAACTCTGTTCGGGTGAAGAGACTGTGGGTAGCAAGAAAAACCTCGGGTTTCATGTCATCTGATCTCCGTAACAGGTAACATATTACATCTTCCGGAGATCAT
>JAAEQG010001533.1 GCA_024231775.1 bacterium | reverse complement strand
CGGACAGTCTTATCCCTCGAGGGCATTTGGCGGTGGTGGCGGGAGACAGTCTGCCCCAAGCCCCAGTATGCAGGGCTACAATATGACGCAGATGGCGGCCCGGCAAGCGCAGTTGGTGGGGCGGATGAATGCCTTTACCCAGGCGCAGAGCCAAGGGCACAGACAGCGGAGTTGTGGACCGAGTGGTTCGGTGGGCGGGCTGTGGGATTATATCCAGAGCGGACGATTGCTGCCCGACGTGGTCCGGTGGGGCCTCAACGAGGTGAGCACCAATCCTTTCTGGCAACAAGAGGTGTCGCCGGAAAATCTGTGGAACCTGATGATGACGGGGGGAGGTATACGCCTCAACCCATCTGATCCAAACTCGTACGTCAGTGCACCCGGATTGGTGCGCATTGCTCCGCAGATCGCCGAGATGGCGAAAGACTGGATCGACGGCCAGATCGACTATATGGTGGAGGTGGTGAAGACTGGCGACGCCAGGATGCTGATCACGGGAGCCTTCAACCTTG
>JAAEQG010001532.1 GCA_024231775.1 bacterium | reverse complement strand
CGGAGAAGTTCGCCAATTACCGGGCCGAGAACGAGTGCCCTGCTTGCGATCAGCTCATCGAGGAAACAGTCGGCTTCAATCAGGCCATGCTGCTTGGTCCCCGGCAAGACATGGACGACATCGCCAACGCGGTGAGCAAAGTCTACGAGCACCGGGGCAAACTGGCCGCCGCCAAGTGACGTTGCACGGGCTTCGCAGCAAGCGCCGAGTAGTCAGAGCGAGTTCGGCGAACCGGGGGAAAGTACCGCCCGATTGATCGTCGGCGACACGCGGGTCGCGGCAGCTTTGCAGGGGGTGGGACTTGGTGAGGTCCTATTTGCGGGACGTCGACGCCAGGTATTCCGCCCGCCCGGCCTTCATGCGTTCCCAGATGGATTTCTCAAACAGCGCCACCCGTTTCTTCTCCGTTTCGGTTACGGCTGCCTCTTTGGCCTGCGCCATTAGGGGCGCGAACTCCGCCATGCGTTCCTCCGTGCCCAGGCGGGCCCAGGCGATCTCCGGGGTCTGATAGCCGAAGTAGTTGGTGGCGAAAGTGTAGTTGGCAGGATCACAATAGACCCGTTCGATCGCTTCGTAGAGCGCCTGCATCGGCTTGGCCGCGGCGCCGTAGAAGCGCGTGAAGAACTCGTCGATCAGCTTGTTGCCGTCAAGCGTCGGATCGTCCGCCAGTTTGTAGGCGAGGTAGATCTCGAGCAGATTCGCGTTCGGGCCCCGGCCGGCGTGCCCCTTCTCTTTGATACGGATGTAGGCCGGTTCCGCGAAGATCCCCAGGAAGCCCCGCCGGTGGTACTCCTGCATCTGCTTGACCATGTGGTGCGCCATGAATCCGGGGAAGAAGGGGTTCACGCGGCCCGGACGATGGAAATACAGCCACAGGTATTTGGGCTGGTTCGGGCTCAGTTTATCCCATCTGTCGAGGAGCTCGGTAATCGCCCGGTTCATGGCGGGAACCGGCCGGAGCTGTGCGTGCATGCAGAACGTGATGGCAACATTGGGCTCCAGGGGCTCCCGGGTTGGTGGGTAGTAGGTCTGATGATACGCGAACATGGTGACGTACTTCCCAGGATGGGTCTTGCGGACACCTCTGGCTACCTTGTTCACGAAGCTGAAGATGTAATCGCTGGCCAAATCGTCGAAGAAGAAGTGCTGTTTGCGCCACTTCTTGCAGGGCGGTTCATCGTGCAGCAGCGCCTGGCAGTCCGGGCACTTGCAGAACTTGTCCTTGCCGCTGGAGTCCATCGGTCCCAGCCCGAAGTAGTCGCCTCTGGCCGGTTCTCCCCCCAGCGCCTGGCCCGTGTCGAAGAAGTGACGCGCACTGGCGATGACCTGCTGAATGAACCCCTCGTCGGTGTAGCACATGTTCGGGTAGTACTTCATCGGGTAGCCGTTGTGGTCGAAGCCTCCGCGCTTCTTCATGGCAAAGCTCCGGTCTTCCGGCAGGTCCGCATCGTAGCCCTTGGCGAACCATTCCGGATGGTCCTTCACGAACCGGCGGTAGTACCCGTAGAACGCGTGGTTACAGGCGTACTGCTCTCCGCCCATGAGCCGCATTCTATATGCAAACAGCAGGCCCTCCCGCCGGTCCAGGCGAGGGCCCGACTCGTCGGTGAGGTCCGCCGGTACATCGTGGACGCGATTCAACTCCCGGTACTTCATCGCCGGCGCGCGGCGGATGTCCGTGCCTCTGACCGAGAGCATTCCCTGCCGGGGACATGCCATCCCCAGCTCGGTCGGGAGGTACCAGCGTATGTCGCAGTACCGTTCCAGGAAGTCGTAGACGGCATAGCAGGAAGCTTGCTCGTCGAATTTGCCGGGGAAGGTCTTGGGGTCGGCGTAGTCGAAGGGCTCCCTGTCCGGCTTGTCCCGGCCCATGAGGACCAGCGTGTCGGGCAGGAAGCGGATCAGGTATTCCTGCGGGCCAAAATCGGTGCTTCGCAGCCCCAGAGCCTGTGTGGCTTTGCTTTCCCCGACCAGGATGCGCACCCCCGTCACTGCGGCCGTGTCGTTAACGATGGGCAGTCTGGCGCCGGCTATCAGCTCGACATGGTACTGCAGTTCCGCCGCCGCAAACCGGGCCGCACGGCTTGCCTCCGCTGCAATCACAATGTTGGTAGCCGGAACACCGTCTCGCACCAGGAGCAGTCCGGTGTCGCTTGATTGCTCCGCAGCCGCCACCACCGCAGGTGTCAGGCAGCAGAAGAAGAGCCCGGCCATGCGAGTCAGAAAGTGTCCGCCGGAATTTACCATCAGTGTCCTCCCATCAAGTTCTCTCGGCAGTGACGACAGATCGGTGATCGGCTTGCGGCGCCAACCGCGTTGTTGCCTGGACCGGGGTTCCCACGGCTCGCGAGGCCGCTCGCCCTCCAGTCCATAGGGTACCTGTCCTTCGCAAAAACTCCATCCGGCAATTGTACCAGTCGACCAGACACAGGTCCAATTGGGTGACGGCCGAGAAAGCGTCCGCGAAGAAGCCTGGAGCGCCGCGCGAATCAAGCTGTTTTACCATCACACGCAGACCGGCGTCGACGAACTGCCAGGCAAGCCGATGTTTACGATCAACCAGCACGCGAGTATCGGTGATAGGGGTCCTTCTTCGGTGTTGTGTATCAGAAACCCGTGGGGTGTGAGACACGCCGTAAAACCACCCTATTACGAATGCTCGGTGACGATCGCCAGCTCCCTCAACCGGGTGTAAAATGACGAGCAGTTGGTGCTCGTGCAGAAAACGGTCGGTCAGGGGTTTCCGAACAGGTCCATCCGAGGAACCCTTTTTGAACGGATATGGGATCGATTAGAATCGGGACGTCGGGAGCGCCCGATCACTCGAATCTGGTCGACTCGCCCGCCATCGGTATCAATCTCGACACAGGAAACGCCTACCCGGCCGAACAGGCCGCGAAAAGCCTGGAACATTTGGG
>JAAEQG010001531.1 GCA_024231775.1 bacterium | reverse complement strand
TTGTTCGAAGGGGCTGACCACGTGCGCCAGCCGGATTCGGCTGGGCGGTTTGGCGAGATGAAACCCTCCACCGTGTCCGCGCGTACTCTTCAGCAGTCCGTGGTGAACCAGGTCGCGGAGGATCTTCTGGAGGTACTTCTCGGGGATCGCGGTGGCTTTGGCGACATCCTTAGCCATCACGTGGCCCTCACCGTGGTGCTGAGCCAAATGAGTGGTGGCACGGATGGCGTACTCGGCCGTCTGAGACAAGAGTGGCATGTGCTAACCCCTTCACGCCCACATCGGTTAGTCAAGGACGCTAATCTGTCCAGCTTGTTTATACAGCGAGATGCCCTGCGATGCAACTCTTCCGCCGATCTGTGCGACCTTCCTTCCTCACCTGTTCGTGGTTCGCACCGGAGGTATAATCACCCGGTGATGATTCGCCTCAGCGAAGAAGAGTTCGAGGGATTGGTGACCGCAGCGCTCGACGCCCTGCCCGAAGCCCTGCGCAAGTACCTCACCGACGTGGTGATCGAAATCGAGCCGATCCCGGACCGGGCCACCGCCCGTAGCCTGGGTATGCGCAGCCGCCGCCGTCTGCTGGGACTGTTCCACGGCGTTCCCTTGACTCAGCGCAGCGTCACCGACCACGCCCGCCTGCCCAGCCGCATCAGCATCTATCGAGATAACATCAGCCGGATCTGCCGAACTCGCGCTCAGGTCGTGGAGCAGGTCCGCAAGACCGTGCTCCATGAGATCGGGCATCACTTCGGGCTGGACGAGGACGACCTGTCCGACCTCGGCTATGGGTAGGCTCGTGGTTGCGCGCAGACGCCTTGGCCGAATCGCATTGTTCGGCGTCGCTGTCGCACGCGGCGTCGGTTCAGCGTCGGCCACCTCCTCAACCGTGGTCGTGCGTTATCTCCGTACCACACTCCGAACACCTGCCGCTCTCGTTTCCCGTGAGGTCATATCCGCAAGTGCTGCAACAGGGCGGCAAGTGCAACCTGGGCGTCGGGAACAGCAGCGTTGTTCCGACGATCAGCAGCAGGCACGCGCCGGTGACGGCCAGGCCCGTTGCCCGACTCGCGGCGGCATAGTCCGGATGGGTGATCATGCAATACGTCGCACCCATTTCGCCGCCCACGAGAGCCATGACGAGGACCGTCCAGCACCCGATCCTGAGCAAGTCCATGCCCACAAGAGGGCGACGGGTCTCCTTGGCAACGCCCATCGACACAGTGAACGCCACTGCGCCACCCAAGGGCACCAGCCACAGCCCCGCCTCGAAAGGCGGTCCTACGCACGTGTCAAATGGGTCAGCGAGGAGCACGAACACACCGCCGAGAATCGCACACCCTGCGAACCAGTACCAGAACGTCGGTCTCCAGCCCACCCCGCGCATCACACAGACTCCCCACAGTCCGGACACGTCCCGCTCTCGTCGCCGGCGAGGTCGCAGCCGCAGGTGGCACAACGCCGATCATCAATCTCGACGCGCCGCCAACGTAGGCCTGTGTAGATCATCCGTGCCAGGACCCAGGCGATCACTACTGCGACGGCCACGAGCACGCCGAAGTGCACGCGGTCGGGCGGCTGCGGCCACCAGCGGGCAATCAACCCCAGCACAACGTCCAACAGTATGGTCGTAATGATGCCAGTAAACAGAAGCAGAAACGGGAACGCGAAAGCGGCTGCCGCCAGCGACGCGCCTACGGAGTACCGTTCTCTCCGGACCGTTTTTCTCATCGTTCGCGGCCGACGGCCTTCGGGTGATATACGTACTCCGCACTCCGGGCACACCCCGCTGACGTTGCCGGTGAGGTCGTAGGCGCACTCAGCGCACAGGCCGCGAAAGCTGCGGAATCGGCGAACGAAAAGCGGGATGACGGGATACGCGCCGATCGCAGTAAACACAACGAGGAAGAGATGTATCGGGAACTTGAAGCTCGAGTCAGCAAGGTCAAACCAAGGAACAAGAGCCCACGGCTCATAAACCCAGGAACGGAAGACCTCGAAATGGCCATACCAAGGCAAGGGGGGATAGATGACTCCTGGCACGAAACTGTTCGGGTTACCGCAGAGCATTCCGTGCTGTAGGTAGATGTAGTATCGGTATTCTTGGTCGGTCCACCCGAACATCCAGACGAAGCTCGCGGCAATGGCTGCTAGCGCTATCCCACTCAGCACTACTGCGGTCCACCAGCACCAACGTAGCCGTCGGGTCATCTCGCTTCCCCACATTCCGGACAGCGCCCGCTCTCGTTGCCGGTTAAGTCGTAGCCGCAGGTGAGGCACAGTCCCTTGCGTCGACGGCGGTAGCGGCGGAGCGGGCCGCAGATGAACGCATAGGACGGACAGGCGGCGGAGAGGGCAACAGGTGCCCAGAGGGGCAACTGGACACTTCGCACCCGCGCGTTGGCGCTCTGCAACGCTCCGTGATCTTCAGCGGTAAGGCTCGGGATCATCCCAAGTCCGCACGATGTCGTGCTCCAACGCTCGCACGTGGCGTAGCGCTCGTAACTGAACGGCCCCAGCGAGCGCTCAATCTCCAGCGTCGCCCGTGTAGCGGAGTAGCGGGCAGCGCCAGGGGGCATCGTGAACTCGTCGTCGGGATCAGCCAGAGCTGAGAAGTGCCCTGCGGTCAATAGCCCGGCACAGGCGTGCAGGTAGATGCGATCCTCCCCGTTGAGTGGTATGTGCGCCAACCAGCCCGTTGCGGTTCCGGGTGCCCGTGCATGTGTGCGGGCCATGTACGGCGTTAGCCACACATCGACAGCCAGATCCGGCGCTACGCGTGCGGTGGGAAACCGGGACCACACGCTGATGAAGCTCTCCCCCCATAGGGCCGCCGTAGCCAAGAACACCAGGAAGGAAACGGCCACGACCATGCGCCCGGCAACCGTTAGGAAATCACCACCTGACGACCGCACCATGTTCCGGATAAGCCGCAGTCCGGCGCGAACTGTTCGATCGCGCCTCCAAAGAAGCGCTGTGCAAAAGGCCGCAGCCGACAGTAACACCCACGAGGGGATGATAAGCACACGGAATGCAGAGGATTCCGCGATTCCGGGCCACCATCGAATCTGATCGAACAGCCAGTACTCCTCGGTCATGTTCTTACGCACAACAAGCGCCACCCCGCCCCGTGGCGCGTGCAAGCCGGTCTGGCGCGTATAGTACTCGAACAGCCAAAGCATGTTCGCCACGAAAGCGATCGCGAGAAGCCCAAAGACGGCCAGAGCGGCCCACTTGGCAATGCGGCGGACTCGAGATGGGCAGTAGTAGGGCATGGTCACTTGATTGTACCACGTACGTGCTCGATTGGTTCCCCGCATTCCGGGCACACGCCCGACGTGTTGCCGGTCAAGTTGTACCCGCAGTTGGGACACAGGTCTCTGCGGCGACGGCGGTGGCGTCGCACAGATCTCCCGATGAACCACATGAACCACACGGCGGGCAGGAAGAGGCACAGGAAGAACGGAGCCCATAGCGGGAAGACTACGCGCCTGTAATGTAATGTCTCCATGCCCAAATGATGGAGCGCGAAACGCGAACGCAAGAACCGCCGCAGGGAGAACGGCTCTTGATAGGGCCATGGGAGGCAACCTCTGTTGGCGTCATCCCGCATGAACGGCAGGTCCACGCGCAGCTGCATGAATGTCCGCCGCCGGAAGAAATCTGCGAATTCTTCAAGTTCTGCTGGGTCCCCCGAGGTGATCAGTATTGGCTCCATGTACCCATCGACAACCTCGACGAAGATCGACACGTGGGATATCGTGATCAGCTCGCACGCCAGATCCATCTTGAGGCTGATCCGCCATAGTAGCCCCGAAGCGAGCGCGCCAGTCAGTGATAGCCCGATGGCTGTCCGGCGAATGAAGGCTCGCTTCCGTCGCATTGCAGTGTCCAGCCTCCTGTGTGAACAGCTATCGACCGGAGGTGCTACGGATCGACGGCCGTCACGCTCCGTCCTTCAGCACATGGTTAATCAAGTCCGGAGGGGTGCCAATGTCCGCTACGATTACTTCCCCGGTCCATTGCCGGGAGTCCGGCTGAGCGAATCCGGCTTTTCTCGCTACGAAGGTCACCGTAAGGTCCGCACGGATCGCTGCTCCTCCCGGGACGCCGCGGTCACAGTCCAATCCCGAAGGAATGTCGATGGCGATCCGAGCAGTCGCGGGTGACTCATTCAGCGCCTGAACCAGATCAGCCAGGGGTTGGCGGAGTTCGCCGGAGAAGCCGGTGCCCAGCAGGGCGTCCACGACTACGTCGTCGGCGGTCAGGTTCTGCGCCGCTCGGCGCATCGCCTCGGCAGTGTCGCAGGGCAGAATCTCGTGGCCCATGTTGGCTAGGATGCGGTGGTTGAGTGCGGCGTCGCCGCGCAGCCCGGACTCCGGGGCGGTGAGGTACACCGCCACGCTCAGCCCGGAGTTGAGCAGATGACGGGCGATGACGAATCCATCGCCCCCGTTGTTTCCCGACCCGCAGAAGACGACGACGCGCTTGGCTTGCCTGTCGTGAACGAGGGTGCGGATTGCATCAGCGGCGCCACGGCCGGCGTTCTCCATCAGCACCGCGCCGGGTATCCCGAGTTCTTCGATGGCGATGGTGTCTACACGGCGGACCTGTTGTCGGGTGAGTAAGTGATCCATGACCAGGATTGTACCGCGGCGCACCGGTGGCGACAGGTCATCTGCGCGGTTTCGGGCGGCTTCAACCGGGCGCGGCGCTGGTGAGCGGTGTGTCGGCAGGCTGGACCGCGGGCAGGGAGGTTGCCACGCGGGCGGCGATTTCCTCGGTGAGGCACTTCTCGAGAACGGCATCCCGACCGTGCGGAACCCAACTGTCATCGGATGCGTCAAGGCGTTTTCCGCTGGTGGAAGGCAGCGTACGGCTGAAGACGCGCAGGGCGGAGGCGGAGGAGTTGTATTGGCGATCGGGCGTGGCGTACTTCTCTCGGTATACGCCGACGGCGAGCTGTCGCTGCGTTGACTGCGGGTCTCCCTGCAGTTGAATCTTCACCCGTCGTCGGATGGTCAACATAGTGGCTTCCAGGGCATCGGAGTTGGTTTCGACATCTCTGCGCCAGAACTCGAAGAAATGCTGTCCGGTGTTCGGGAAGGTGGTGATGACTCCGCCGCACCGGTCAGCCCGGTCGATCCTGAAGTCTCGGTCCCGAAGCGAGTCCAGGCAGGCATCGAAGAGGGCGTCATACTCCTCCGGTCCGCGGACTTCGAAGTGCTGATCGCTGAGCTCGACGGAGCGGTCGGGCGCATGGCACCCCCCGAGTGCCCAGATCGTTATGGTCAGTACGGCGAAGCGGGTCATCGGGGCTATGGTAGTCGTCGACGGTCCGGGGTCAAGCTCAGACTATTGTCCGCGTTGAGGTTGCGTTCGACCGGCTGCACCGGTACAACTGAGTTACGATTCGAGAGCATGTTTAACCGGTCTTATGTTGCGACTTGCGGGTCGTCTCGCGGACCGGGCCGGGGTGGGTGTATGGCTCCGCTGCAACCGTTGGCTCCGCACGGTCAGACCGATGCGCGTAGGAAGGCCGGGAGCGGTCTGGGGATCGTTCGTCTCCTGGCTTTGGGGGCGTGCTGCCTGGTTGCTTTGCAGGCTCCGCTCGCCGGCGCCCAGGAAGGCCTTCCGCCTGAATCCGGCTTGACTGACGAGCAGACCGCCACGCTCTTGCGCCACCGGGCTGGGGTAGAGAACACCGCGGACAGTGAAGGCACCCGTCAGGGACAGGCGGAAGCGTTGCTGCGTACCGGTTGGCCTGCCGCCGCCGACTTGCTGATCGAGATGCTGGAATCTACCGAGGAGCCCTCGACGCAGGTGGTGATCTGCCGCGCGGTGGCTCACCTGGAAGCAACGCAGCCCCAGTTCGTGGACACGCGGCTGGTCGAACCACTGGTTCGACTGCTGGGCGACGCCGACCCGGTCGTCTCGGTCGCGATCACTGAGGCGTTGGCGTCGTTTCGTGATGCGTCGGTCATCGCCCAGTTGGGAAAACTATCGCAGGACTCGGGGCGTCCTTTGGTCCAGCGGGTGGCGGTGATCGAGGCGTTGGCTGCGAACATCGATCGCCGCGTGGTCATCGAACAGTTGATCGGTTTGACTGCCGATCCCGAGTCGAAAGTTCGCGAGCGGGCTCTGGTGGCGTTGGCGCGCGCTTCGCGGGTGGACTACGGGGGGAGCGATGAGGCCTGGGAAGCGTGGTGGCAGGAGAAGTCGGCTCTCGACGAGAACGCGTGGTTGGCGGATCGGGTCCAGCTTTTCGCCCAGCGTACCACTGAGTTGAATACCCGCCTGGCGGCGCAGCGCCGGGAGAGTGAGCGTCGGTATCAGGCATTGGCCCGGCGGATGGTGGACGTACTGCGGCTGACCTATCGGCTGACCGCTCAGCAAGCCCAGAAGGACGAGCTACTGACTGCTTGGCTAGCCGACCCGCTCGTGGATCTGCGGCGTACCGCTGTCGATCTGATCCGCGAGCAAATCTACGACCAGCAACGTCCTTCAGAGGCGGTGCGACAGGCGCTGAGGGATCGTTATACGGATCGCTCCCCGGACCTGCGCCGTGAGGTTCTGGAGTTGGTGGCGGCGCTCAACGATCCCGCGGAGATGGATGCTATCCTCGCCCGGTTGAGCGCCGAGAATGATGCCTCTGTTCGCGAGACCATCCTGGGTGTGCTTGGCAAGTTGAGGAACCCCGGGGCCATTCCCGTATTGATCAGTGAGATTTCGGACGAGTCTGCGTCGGTGGCGTGTGTGACCGGAGCCGCCCGGTCGCTGTCCACCCTGGCGCGGGTCTCTGAGGATCCTGCGCAACTGGCTTCGGCGGTGACACCTCTGCTGGCCCGAATGGAGACGGCGGGTCCGGACGATTACCGCCTGCGCGAAGCCCTTCTTGAAGCCATGGCCGCAATCGGCCTGGCGGAGTTCGCCCCGCAGTTCCTGGCCCATCTGGATTCCGATCGCCCGGAGCTAGTGCTTCCGGCGATTCGTGGAGTGGTCGCGATGCAGGGCCAAGCCCACCTGGATCACCTGTGGGGCCTCTGTCAGCACGCGGATGCGCGCGTGCGGTTGGAGGCTATCCGGGCCTTGGGGGCGCTGGGGGAGGGGCAGCGAGCCTTGGAAGCGCTCATGAACCACTTGAATCCGATCACCGAGCCCAGAGATACGGTCCGGGACGCGGCGTGGGAAGCGCTCAATCGAATCCTGCGGAGCACCCCAGCCGAGACGCGTCTGCAGTGGGCCGGACGATTGAAGGATCTACCCGCACGCCAGATCGATTATCTGACCACGTTGGTGGACGAGTTCGCCAATGCCAGCCCCGAGCCCGTTCAGCTCCATCAAGCACGCGATCTCCTCGCCCGTCTGCTATACGGGCAGGGGCGCTACGCCGAAGCCGTCCGTCACCTTCAAGACCTATATACCTCCCTGAAAGCGAGCGATGACCCAACCTGTGGCGAAGTTGGTGTGCTGCTGCTCAGCGCTCGGCTTCGGAACGGAC
>JAAEQG010001530.1 GCA_024231775.1 bacterium | reverse complement strand
TGCAACGTGTTGCGCGACTTGATCGGCTCCGGCTGGGTCGCCATCGCGCGGCTGACGACGGTCTTTCGACAGGCCGCCGATAGCGGCATCGTCGTCAACGCGCACCGGATCAACGAAGGCCAGCTCCCGATCTGCAACGATGGGTTCGGTGATTTTTTCTTCTTCACCAAGGATGACCCACGGAAGGCGGCGGACGTGCTGGTGGACGTCGTCGCGAACCGCATCCCGCGCAAATTCGGCATGAGCCAGGGAGACATCCAGGTGCTCGCGCCGATGTACAAGGGGGATTGCGGGATTAGCAACCTCAACGTCCGTCTGCAAGAGGCGCTCAACCCTGCCGCTCCGCGCAAGATGGAGCGCAAGCTGGCGCACAAAGTTCTCCGCGAGGGGGACCGGGTGATGCAGACGAGGAACAACTATACCAAGGACGTGTTCAACGGCGACGTGGGTGCTCTGATGCGGGTCGATCCGAACGGCAAGCGAGTGTCCGTGCGGATGAACGGAACGCGCGTCGAGTACAGCTTTCAGGAGGCCGCCGACGAACTGGTGCACGCTTACGCGATGTCGGTGCACAAGAGCCAGGGAAGCGAGTATCCGGCGGTCGTCGTATCGGTATCGACGCAGCATTACGTGATGCTCCAGCGCAACCTGCTGTACACCGCCATCACGAGGGCGAAGCGGTTGGTGGTGCTGGTGGGCACGCGGAAAGCGGTCGGCATCGCCGTGAACAATGCCCGTGTGCGCGAACGACACTCCGGGTTGTGCGAGCGGCTGGTGGGGGTGGCGCAATGAACAAGAGCTACCCCAAACCAACCCTGCACCTGCTTCCCCTGCGGGAACGCCCGGCGTACCGCGTGGCCGAGAGCGGCGCGGATGTCTGCAACCTGGTCGAACTCCTGGCCGCGATCGTGGGCGGCTCACGACAGATCGAGATCGCCCACAGCCTGTTGGCCGAGTTTGAAAACCTGGACGGTCTGATAAAAGCGAACGTGACTGAGTTGGAAAGCTCGGCCCCGGGCCTGGGGCCAGCAGGGGCGGCTCGTCTCAAGGCGGCTCTGGAACTGGGGCGACGGGTGTTCCTGGAAGAGTC
>JAAEQG010001529.1 GCA_024231775.1 bacterium | reverse complement strand
CTTGCCGATTGACCGGTCAGTCGTAGGGCGGGCTATTTGCCCGCCATCCGGCGAGCGAAAAATCACCCTGGGAGCGCCGGGGAAGCCCTCAGGACCCTGTTTGGTTCCGGCTTGTCCGGTTTAGGGATCGAAGCGATTCCGCCAGACCCCAGGCCCGGTTTTCAAATCCGACGACGCCGGCGGACCAGCATCCTCGCCCCGAGCCCTGCAAGAAGACCACCCAGCAGCAGCAGGCCCCAGGAGCCGATGGTCGGGATCGCCAGCACCTGGAGCTGGAACCGGATACTGGTCGCGGCGTCGTTGTTGGTCGGATCACCGTCGCCGTCCGGATCCGGGTCGGTGCCGGGCTGCGAGGCGTCGACCACTGCGATGCCGCCGGGTGAGCTCGCCATCGCCGTCGCCGTGTTGCCGTAGGGACCCGGATTGCTGCCCGGCGTCACCTGGACGTCCAGGGCCACCGTGCCGATGCCACCAACCGGCAGGACGTCGGTCCCCGAGAACAGCTGGAGGTCGCTGGTGCCGTCGAAGCCGGGGTTGACCGTCAGCGTCGGACTGCTCAGCGTCGCGATGGAGAAGGCGCTCGCCCCCGCAAAGCTGACGGCAAGATCATCAACCACCTGAACGCCGCTGAGCTCCACGTTGCCGAGGTTGGCAACCGTGATGGTGAAAGTCACCAGAAACGTGGTGCCGTGCGCCTGGCCGGTGACCGCCGCGTCCTTGGCGGCGCCGATGATCGGGCTCGCCGCAAAACTGATCGGGGTCGGGTCGTTCTCGCCGGCTTCGTCGGGGTTGCCGTCGCCGTCCGGGTCCGGGTCGCTGCCGTCGTCGGAGGTGTCGGTGGTCACCGTCGCGCCCGGATGCTGACCCGAGGCCAGAGCGCTGTTGGCGAACGGACCGGCGACACCGCCCGGATTGAAGGTGAGGTCGAACGACACGGTCGCCGTCGCCCCGACGGCCAGGGTATCCGTACCCAGCAGGAGGTTGACGTCGGCGCCGCCATTGAAACCCGTATTCACCGTCAGACCACCGGTCGCCGACGGGTTGACGACGCTAAAGGTGACTCCCGCCGGGAACGTGCTCGTCAGATCGTCCGTCACCTGGACACCGCTCAGCTGCACATCGCCCAGGTTCTCCACCGTCAGGGTGATGGGCACCGTGAAGGTGCCGTCGCCGTGGTCGGTGGTCGTCCCCGCCTGCTTGGCCAACCCGATCACCGCAGAACATAGGCTTTGTATTTCCAGATCGGATAAGGCACGATTATAGATCAGAACATCATCGACATCGCCGACGAAGGCAGGGTAGTTCCACGAATTCCTCGTTCCGTACCAGTTGCCAATCTCAAGCGACCCTCCAGGGTCATGGGGGTCAAGGGCTCCCGGGTTATCACCGACCAACGCACAGTCGACATAAAGTCTTGTCATTCCTTGGTCTCGGTCATAGAGCCCAGTGACCAACTTCCACTGATTCAAAAGCATGACGTTGTCAGCATAGATCCAGTTTGGAACGTAATTTGGCGGCGGATCCGCCGAATATGCGAATGACAGGCCGGAGACGTGGTCCACCGTATTTACGGTTCGGATCACGTAGTTCGCATGATTGCCTCTCCGGACAAAGTCCCTCCCACCGGTCGCGGCTGTAGAGACCCTTACCCAGGCGGAGACCGTGAACGAGGAGCTGCTAAATCCCATTCCCGGAACCGCGATGTAATCGTCTTTACCATTGAATCTGTACGCACTGTTTGCGTTACCGAATCTGTCGGTTATGGGCGTCGTTGCTCCATATAGAGTGCCGTGGTTCCCGTTGCCACTACTGTCGTTCGGATTACCGTTGAATAGATACGCACCTACCAACCCACTAGAAGGATACGCTGCCGCCACCTGTTCCCCTCCGAGAATCAGAAGAATGACCCATGTGACCATCATGCACTTTCCCGTTCCTTCAAACAAGTTTCTCATTGCTTTTCTCCCTCTGTTGCTGTTGACAAATCGGATCTGGCCGTATCTTCGTCCTCGAAATTCGGGATATCCGGCGAGGCTCCGAACGACTGACCCCTTTCCCAACTCAGTTTCCCATCGTGGCCGACCATCCGCTGGTATCGCCCGACTCGAAGCCGTCACTGAAGATTCCGGGCGTGGTGGTAATCTCTGCGGCGAACGTGAACGTCGACGGCTGCGCGTTGTCGTTGACCACGACGACGGCGTAGCTTCCGTCAAGCGGTGCGGTGAGCACGAGCTGCTCGTCGACTCCCGCATCGCCGGCGTCGGCCACGTAATCGGCGTTGGCCCGCTTGCCGCTCAGACGATCGGGGCCGTAGCCGAACAAGGCGACGTCGGTCCCGTAGCCGATGCTCAGGTTGATCTCCTCGGGATCCTGCGCCGCGGTGCTGACCATCCAGTCGGCATCGACCAGGATCCCTGACGTCCCGGTTCGACGGTTGCGAATCGACGAACCTTTCGCGGAGCTCATGAGCTCCCTGGTTGGTTGCTTGCGGCCTGAGGCGTTACCGGTCTTTTTCGGACCTTGCAGGAATGTAAAATGATGCCTCATTCCTTCTCCTTTCTCTCCTATCGCAGATCAGGGACTTTGATATCATTCAGAGTCTCTGCACCGAATTCAGGGGTGCGCCTCCCAGTGCCTGGCTGGCGCCGACTGCACTCCCCCGTCTCTCAGAGGTTCAGCATCTGCTCCCTTGGGCACTTGAGCTCGCCTTCTCCATACCGACGCGCAAAACGGATCCGAAAGGGGACACGCGACGGCAAATTTCTCGGGCAGGAATCGGGCGCCGGCTGGTTTCAAGCCCTATCGGCTTATTAGATTAGACGCAGTGCTTTCCTATTCGCCAGACCAGGCGTTCGTGTCACCCGACTCAAATCCGTCGCCGAAGATGAACCCATCGTCGATAACCGCCTGAGCCTCCACATCCACACCGTCCACGGTGCCGAGGGAGGGCGGTGGCGCGCCGCTACCGGGCACCGGGGCCCGGTCTCCACCACGCCCGCCGCGGGCGACATCGGCCGAGGCGTACCGCAATGGCGCGGAGCTCCGGAGTTTGGGGATACGTTCCGGTCCAGCCGGCCTGCCCCCAGCCGCCCCCGGCAATCCTCCCCAGCGCCTGGGGATCGCCGCCGCTCGCCACCGAGAAGCCGGAGGGCGCCTTACGGCGCCGTTTTCGTAGACCCGATCCCTTCTAGCAAAATCCGGAGGATCGGCGGCTGCTCTCGCGGTCCGCGGCTTCCTTCGAACGGATGACGTCGGCCAAGCTGGCGGTGGGAACGATCACTCCCACCAGATCATATGTCACGACTTGTCGTTGCAGGTCGTTATAGCCCATCGGTCCCTGTAGTAGCTTCATTGTGCCCCTACAGTCGTACTCCACGTCGAGGTATTACCAGACTCAAAACCGTCCGTGAAGATGATCTCGTTTATGGAAATCGTCACCACCGTGGAACTGTTGTTCTCTTCGTCAAAATCGATGAGCGCAGGCGCCGTGGCCACTGTGGCAGTATTCGCGATCGAATCCTGAGTTCCCGCTGCTACTATTCCCGTAACGGTATAGAACGCGGTGTCACCCACCAGCAGGTCCACCGTGTCGTTGACGTCACCCGAACCGCTGGCGGTACAGCTACCGCCACCGTTTACAAAGCAGCTCCAGGTAACGCCCGTGAGCGCCGGAGAAAAGGAATCCGTCACGCTACTTCCCAGCGCGTCTTGCGGGCCCGAGTTGGTGACGACGATGAGGTAGGCCAAGGGTGCACCGGGTACGAAGGTTTCCAGATTCGCGGTCTTGGATATCGCGAGGTCTGTAACGCCAATAATCGTGGTTTCCACGGAGGTGGATTCATTTCCGGGATTTGCTTCAGGAGTGTCCGAGGTGACACTCGCCTGGTTGGTGATCAGACCTACGGTATCGAGATCGACCGTGACGGCGATGGCGTACTGCTTCGAGCTGCCCGCGGGGATGGTTCCCAACGTACAGGTCGGCACCCCATTGGGGTCCTCAGCGCAAGCACTTGTGGACACGAAGGTCACGCCCGCAGGTAAGGTGTCCGTTACCACCACCTGTTGAGCATCCGAGGGACCTGCGTTGTTGACGGTCACCGTCCAGGTCAAATCGGCGCCCGCCGCCAACGGATCCGAGGAGTCCATCTTCGTTATCGCAAGATCGGCAGCACTGGTGACCGTGGTTTTCTGGAAGGTGGACTCATCTCCGGGGCTTAGTTCGAAGGTGCTCGAGGTGACACTCGCTTGATTGGTGATCATACCGATCGTCCCAGAATCGACCGTGACGACGATGGAATATTGCGTCGAGCTGTCCGCGGGGATGGTTCCCAAGGTACAGGTCGGCACCCCGTAGGGGTCCTCAACGCATCCATTTGTGGACACGAAGGTCACGCCCGCAGGTAGGGTGTCCGTTACCACCACCTGTTGCGCATCCGAGGGACCCGCATTGCTGACCGTAACCGCGTAGTCCAGATTGGCGCCGGCCACCACCGGATCCGAGGATTCAGTCTTCATTAATGAAAGATCGGCTCCGACCATGCGGTACAGATAGGCAATGTCACTCGCATCGTGCTCGGTGCCGACGTACAAGTAGCCATCGTGAACAGCAAGGGCCGATCCAGGTGGATCGAGAGTCGCTACCTGATCCCAGATTTGCCCCAGATTCAATGATTGATAGATCCCGGGTGAGGGATCGCCCGAGCGTTGCCCAACAGCGTAAAGAGCCCCGTTTAACGCTGCAATCTGGTTGGGGCCGTAACCGAATCCTGAATCAAGACTCGTGACTTCCTCCCATGCAAGAAGACTATCGATCCAACGATACAACTTCCGGGTTGTTGCATCATAGGTGAGTGCAACTGCGTCAGTGCCTACGTTCATGAGTGCTTGGACGGTATGGCAATCTGGTATTCCAGTTGTCGGGCTGAAACTGATGCCGTCAGAGGAGACATATACGGGGACAGTACCGGAACAAGCCGTGGGCTGGCCGTACGGAGAAGATCCGACGAAAAGCCGATTATTGTGAACAAGAAGGGTTCCAACGATATTTCGTATCACCCCCAGATCGAGAACTCGCTCCCACCCTCCACCGCCGAGCCAACGATAGACCTCCCCAGGCGAGGGAGCATAGCCGGTACCTGCGTAGACAGCACCATTGAGCTCGGCGAAGGAGAAGGTTGAGTTGGGAGGGTACACCGGCCCGCTGACGGCAACTTGCCAGGTCTCCCCGCCGTCGGTGGAGTAGTAGGGAGGCTTATAGAGACACCAACCGCCACCGGTAAACAGAGTTCCATCCGAACTTTCGAACAGGCTATTCCGTATTGACTGAATCGCCGAAAGTTGCTGTTTATGCACCAGGCTGACCAGCTGACCCGTAATCGGATCGAGAGTCGCTTTCCAGATTGAGGCGGGCGTTCCGCCGCCACAGCCCGCCCCCTGGTTTCGCGTGCCAAATAGAATTTCATCTGGGAAGACATCCAAACCTTGAATCGCTTCGATGACATCGACTTGAATGCCGGCCGTAGGCGGCACTTCGGTCACCAGCTCGAGCGTAGCCTGCTGGCCCAAGGCACGCAGGGTGATCCCTGATAGAATAGCGCAATGAGTGAACG
>JAAEQG010001528.1 GCA_024231775.1 bacterium | reverse complement strand
GTCACGGGCCTGGGGCGTACAGGGGCCTGGCGCGGGCGACTCTGCATGGGATTGCTGCGTGGGGGGGCGCCGTCCCACGTTCAGACAATCCTACCTCTGCTAAAATATTCATCATAAACCGGGCCCGGTCAATTGTGGGAAACACGTAATTTCACCACGGGGGACGTGCTTTGCTCTGAGGGAAGGATACACTGCTTCAAGCCGCGTCCCAGACCGGGGCACGGAGGAAGGCGCTTAGGTTGCCCGGGGTCCTGTTCTTATCGGCCCAGTCCGGATAACTCGCCCGCGCGTCGCCGATGGGGCAAGGTCGCGGCGGCGCAGAGGCCCTAATCCCAGGCGGCGCAGACCTTGGAGACGGTCCAGTTCTCGTCGATCCAGAGACCCAGGATACGGATGCCCGGGCACTGGGCGGCGACGAACCGCACGGCCAGATCCAACTGCTCTCTCTGTCTTTCCTCCGGGACCGGGTTGCCCGCGCAGTCGTAGTGCGCCACGATCGCGACACACTTGGAGCCATGCTTGTCGGTCGATATCCGGACGCGGGCCATGATCGATTCGGTCAGGGCCGAGTCCGGCTCATCGCCCAGGATGCGCACCGGGCCGGCCTCGGTGATGGTGTCCACGTAGTCGACCTTGAGCTCTTGTTCTAGATACGCGTTGGCGGGCAGTTGGGTCCGCCCGTCCATGCAGTTGATCACCGTGCCGAATGACATTGCCAGTATCCCTCTATGTTCAAATTTCGGTGTCCCCCAAGATCACTCAGTCTGCAGGATACGGTACGAAGGCGGGCAAGCCAACCCCAAAGTCCACGTGGCGTGGGGAAACTGGCGAGAACGACCGCCCCGCGCGGGCCGAGCAGGGGGATGTGAAAGCGGCTCAGCGTGGGCGGACCGGGGTCTGTTTCCAGGTTTGGTGGTTCAGTTCGGTCACGGCGTTGGGATTATAGTCCTCTTGATTGGTATAGACCATGTTCCCCTCGGCCGTGGTCCACCGGCGTTTATACTCGCTGGTGTCCTGTTCGGTCCGGCCCGTGAACGGATTGACGTACTCCTCCTGGCCGGTCAGCATGAGGTAGTTCTCATGTTGGATGTTCGCGTTGGTCCTCGTGCGACTGGCGTAGATCTGTTGGTCGATGCTCTGGATCGCCTTCATGGTCTCTTCGACCGTCTTGCCCCGCTGGCCGGCGGCGCGCACGGCCGCGGCGACCCACTTGGGATTGAACTGCACGGACTGGCGGATGATGTCGAGGATGGGCTTCCAGTCCTCCGCCTCGGCGACCGGGGCGCGCATGCTCACGGTATAGAGATTGCTCCACATCGCCGCCGCGGCGCGGATATCCACCAGGCAGGTGACCAGAGCTTCGCGATAGCGGCGCCCG
>JAAEQG010001527.1 GCA_024231775.1 bacterium | reverse complement strand
GGCTCTGTTATCGAACCCCGTTGGGGTTCCCCCCACCCTCCCTGAAGCGCTTGTTTTGGGACTTACGCACCGCAGCACTCAAACATGGGCCAGGACCGGTCGCAGGATCGATGCGTGTTTACGGTATGAGTTGCATATCTATCGAATAGACGGGAGGATTTTCCGAGCACCACCCCCTGCCCGGTCGGATCTCACCTCGGGACGACAGGCGACGTGCCACCCCCGAGGCCTCTCTCGGTCGTGTCAGCGCCGGCCCGTGGAAGGTACCCGGCGCGGCAGATTCGGCCGACCCGGCCGGCAAGAACCGGCAGCGACGACCGCTTCTTGCCGGCCATCCTCGGGACGACGGGGAGAAGGACGCGGAAGCCCTGGTCCCCGTCCTCGTTCCCCGGGCCCCTCCAGCTCCGGCACGCGGAGCGCGCGAGCAGCGCCCCGACCCAGTAGCTGCCACCGCGAATCACACGCCACACGCCGGAGGGCGCGGCAAGATCTGCCGTATCGATGGCCGACGGATTGACCTCGATTCCCTCCTCGCGACCCGAGTAGTCAGACATCTCGCTGCTTAACGTCCATTCCCAGGCGTTGCCGTGCACGTCGTAGAGACCCCAGGGATTGGCCGGCTTCTCGCCAATCCGGTGGGTACGACCACCGGAATTCTCTTGATACCAGTCCACCCGGGCCAGATCCGCTTCCCCGTCGCCGCTCCAGTAGCGGGTCTCCGAGCCTGCCCGGCAGGCGTATTCCCATTCTTCCTCGGTCGGCAGCCGGGCGCCCCGAGCCCATGGCAACGCCTCCGACAGCCAGCGACAGAACGCCATCGCCTCGTACCATGTGACCGTTTCTACTGAGTGATGTTCGAGCTCATCTGCCGACACGCCTTCCCAGCGATAGGGTTCGTGGCCCGGATCGAACGCCGCGTACTGGGCGTTGGTAACGGGCACCACGCCCAATGCGAAGGCGAAAGTCACCGTCACCTCGTGGCGAGGTTTCTCACGGTCAAAGCTTCCCTCTTCATCGGGAGGGCTTCCCATCTGAAAGCTCCCGGCAGCAATCTCCCGCCACAACGGCACCCGGCCGTCGACGGGCGTTTCGATCCACCGGAACAGATTCTCCG
>JAAEQG010001526.1 GCA_024231775.1 bacterium | reverse complement strand
GCCCCCCTCTTCGGGCAGCCTCGGCCCGTCCCCTGACGGGGGCTTCCGTGGGGAGATTTGCTCTGAGAGATCGTGTGATACGCTCGGCGCCGTGAGGCGGAAGGCGACCACAAGAATGTGCCAACGAGGAGCGTGTTGAGATGAATCAGATCGCCGTGGTGAGAAAAAATTGGGGAATCACGGGGGCGATGATGCTCCTGATGCTGGCGCTTCTGGCGTCGGGGGGATGGGCGAACATCATCATCGTCACCAGCGCTGATGACAACACGACCGGCGACGGCCAAGTGACACTGCGCGAGGCGATCGAGGCCGCCAACACCGACGCCTCGGTGGACGGCTCAAACACCGGCAGTGGCGCCGACACCATTGTTTTCGCCACCGCCCTGCGAGGGTCCACCATCGAGCTCGGCATTGATGGCGACAACACCTTCGAGGACTCCGCGCTCGACATCAGCACCGATGTCACGATCTGGGGCTCGACTCAGTCGGGAATCACCATCACCCGAAACATCGCATCGCCGGAGATGCGCCTCTTCTATGTGCAGACCACAGGCGACCTCACCCTGCGGAATTTGACGCTGACGGGCGGACGCGCCCTGGGAGACGACGGCAGTGACAGCGGTGGCGGTGGCACCGGAGGAGGGGGCGCTGGCTTGGGCGGAGCCATCTACGCCGCGGGCCCCGTCACGATTCTCAGATGCACCCTCTCGGACAACCGAGCCATCGGCGGTGATGCGGGTGAACAGCCCCCCGGCTCCACCTCTGGCTCATCTGGCGGAGGCCCCAATGGCGGCTCCGGCGGCGCCTTCGGCAGCCCCGGCGGCCACGGCAACCCCGGCGGTTTCGGCAGCGGCGGTGGCGGTGGAGGCAACAGCTGGGGAGGCGTGGCGGGCGACGGCGGTGAGGGGGGCTTCGGCGGCGGCGGCGGCGGCGGCGGCGGCAACAGCCTCGGCGGCGGAACCACGGGATCTCACGGCGCAGAGGGTGGGGGCGGCGGAGACGGCGACAACGGCACCGGCAACTATGGCGGCCGCGGCGGCGCAGGCGCTGGCCTGGGCGGGGCCATTTTTGTCGACGACACAACCCTCACCGTCCGCAACAGCACGCTGTATGCGAACCGTGCTCAGGGCGGAACCGACGTCAATGCGGGGAGTGGTTGCGGTGGAGCCATCTTCAACCGCAATGGCACACTGGACATCATCAACACCACCATCGCCTCGAACGAGGCCGACAATGGCGGGGGCGGCATCTACAATCTCGGCGATGGAAGCGCCGCAAACGCATCCATCGACAACACAATCATCGGCGACACCTCCGGTGGGGCAGCCGACTTCAGGTCGACATTGATCAACGCTGGCTCACACAGTGCCACCGGTGTGGGCAACATCTTCGAGAGCGGCAGCGGATTCTCAGGGACCATTGTCAGCACCCTTGATCCCCAGCTCAATGCCATCGGCGATTATGGCGGACCCACTCAGACGCTCTCCCTTCCCAACGTGAGCAATGCTCGCAATGCGGGAAACAACGCCGCCGCCACGGGGGCTGGCCTCACCGGGGATCAGCGCGGCGCATCTCGGTTCAATGGGATCGTGGACATCGGGGCCTATGAGTTCCTGCCGCAGACAGGCGTCGATCTGGCAATCACCAAGACAAATGGAGTCCCGGGCCTTCTCCCAGGCCAGGCCGTGACCTACACCATCGTGGCCACCAACTTGGGCGGGACAGATGTCTTCGCAGCCGAGGTGGCGGACACCATCACCACGGCGCTGGACCCAAGCTCATGGGAAGTGACCACCGTTGACTCCGGGTGCCACACGACCGAGGTGGCCGGGACTGGCAACATCAGCACCATCGTTGACCTCGCCGCTGGCAGCTCCATCACCTTCAAAATCTACGGAGTCGTCACCACCAGCGCCGCGGCGACGAACATCGCCAACACCGCAACGATCACCAAGCCCACCAACGTCGACCCCACTCTGCTGAACAACACCGCCACGGATGACGATCCCATCTTCCGACCCGACATCGTGGTGACAAAGACCTCCAGCGCGGCGTCGCCCAGTTTCGTCGCCGCCGGAGACCCGGTCACCTTCACCATCACGGTGACCAATGCCGGGTCGGCCGAGGCGACGAATGTCGAGGTCACTGACACCTTCGAAGAGGGAATCATCTATCAGTCCAACAGCTGCGGCGCCCCCGTCGTCAGCGACGAGATGACATGGACCATCGGGACACTCGCCTCGGGGGAAGTGGTCTCGTGCGAGATCACTGCGACACTGGCGAGCTGCACCACCTATTGGAATGCGGCCACGGCCACGCTGACCGAGACCGAGAGCAACAGCGCCAACAACACCGATGCCCTGCTCATCAACGAGATTCTCAGCGTTGTCCGAGACGGCGGTTTCGAACTCGGAACCCCCAATCCCGCCTGGGGGGAAGCCTCCACGAACTTTGGGACACCCCTCTGCACCATTGGCGCCTGCGGCACGGGCACTGGCACAGGCCCCCACGGGGGAGATTTCTGGGCTTGGTTTGGTGGGATCCCTGCTTTCGAAGAGGGAGCCGTCTCCCAGGAGGTGTTCATCCCAGCCAACAGCACCGCAATATTGAAGTTCTACTTCGAATATCCCGCCACGAGTGGAGCGGCCACCGATGAGATCGTTGTCGCCCTGGACGGAACACCGCTCTGGATCTTCACCGCTGATGCGCTGCCCTTCATCGGATATCAACCGATCGCCATCGATGTGACATCTTTTGCCGATGGGATCTCACATGAACTGGCGTTCGAGAGCATCACGCAGAATGGGATCAACGCCAACTTCTTCATCGACAACGTCTCAATCGTCCCCTGCGCCATCGAATCAGACCTCCAAATCGAGAAAATTGACTCCGCGGACCCCGTCGCGGTCGGGGGCGCCTTCGCCTACACATTGTCCGTCTTCAACGCGGGACCGTCCTCAGCCGACAATGTCAGCGTGGAGGACATTCTCCCCACCGGAATCACCTATGTCTCAAGCACACTCTCCCAGGGGGCACTGAGCGACTCCGGGCAGGACCTGATGTGGAACATCGGCACGCTCGCCGACGGCACCGGAGTCTCCGCCGAGATCAACGTCACCGCGGGCCAAGCGGCCGTTGGAATGGTCAGCAATGTCGCGAGCATCGAATTCCCAGGGACCGATCCCGTTCTCGCCAACAACGTCTCATCGGAGACAACGGTGATCACGGCCCCTGAGATCGACGTCACCCCCGCTCCGCTCGACTTCGGACCGCGCGTGATCACCGCTGGCCCCACTGCCCCCATAGGCGTCACCATCGAAAACGTCGGCACCGCCCCGCTCAGTTTCAATGGCATCGGCATCACGATCACCGGGGCCGACGCAGCCGACTTCTCCATCACCAATGCGCCGCCGACAACACAGATCGGCGCCGGGGGCAACCGCTTGGTCCAGGTCGATTTCGATCCCTCCAGCGTGGGGCCCAAGGCGGCCAATCTCCAGATCACAACCGATGATTTCGACGAACCGGTGGTCAACATCCCCCTGACGGGCACCGGCACCGACGCCTCACCCAACCAGGACATCGATGTGCTGCCGGTCTCGCTGGACTTCGGAGCTCGGGGTGTCGCCGACGGTCCGGCGCCCTCGCAGAACGTGACGATCCAGAACGTGGGCTCGCACAACCACACCTACACCGGCAACTGCGTCGAGGTCACCGGCGCGGCGAGTCCGGAATTCTACGTTGACGCCGACTCGAGGGAGAGCCCACTGACGCCAGGCGGCACAAGCCG
>JAAEQG010001525.1 GCA_024231775.1 bacterium | reverse complement strand
TCCAGGACGGGTTGAACGAGATGATCGAAGCGAAGGGGCCAGGACCCTGCGGGGCCCGGCGTCAGTTTCGAGGGACCACGCTGAGCGGCGAGCGGCATGCCGCCGGCTGGCGGCGCCTGATTGCGGGACTCGTGGCAGCCGATGCAGGAGAGCCTCTGGTTGGGCAAGACGTAAGTTAGCGAGCGCATGGTCTGGAGCGCCATCCCCTTCTCGTCCAGGGCCTGAAAGAAGACCGGTACGCCGGACGGGATGCGGAAAAAGGCTGAGCCATCCGGGGCGACGGGGACGGTGCCCAGGACATACTTGCCCGGGTCTTCGGCTGAGACGCCGATGCAGGGCTGGTTCATATGCGGCTGCGTCTTGGGTGGGACCGCTACGATACGTAGACGTTTGATCGAGCCCGGGGCGATGCCCTCCAAGCCTTGGTAGATATCCTGAACCAGTAAGCTCCCCTCCTGGTCCCCGTCCCAATCCACCTCACTGGGGTGCGTTGGAGGCTTGCGGCGGGGACGAACGGGGATCGGGTACATACTGGAGATCTTCTCATCGCGATAGAGTAGTTCAAGGTTCCCAAAACGGTCGCACAAATAGATGCCCATGGCATTGACCGGGTTACGCTCATCCCTGATCTGGTTGCTCCCGGCGTGGGGCGGGAGCCGACGCGTGCTCCAGCCCGTTAGGTAGAAGTCCTCCGACAGTGGATACGGATTGGCGTAGTACGTGTCATCCCACTCCTCTGTTTCGGGGAAGGGCACCTCGGGAGTTAATCGGGTGAGCGGCGCTTCGCCTTCGTTGCCTTTCGTTACATCGAGCAGGGCCAGCGAACCGCCTGTGATCGAGTGATGAGCGCCGGCGGTGAAGAGAATCTTGCTGGAGTTCGGGATTGATCGCGCTTCGAGAATGGCCTGAGGTTTGACGGTGTAATTGCCATAGACCAGTTGCGGATTGGCTCCGTCTTGGTTGGCCGACCACAAACTGAAGAAATGTCCGTTGAAGCGGTCGATGTAGTCCCAACGCGTGTAGAGGATGCGCCCGTCGTTGGCGACCGATGGAGTGTACTCGAATGTCTCGAAGGCGGAGATGGGACGGATATGGCGACCGTTCGCATCCATGCGGTGCAGGGTATAGACCGCGCAGGGCCGCTTGTTGTCGCCCCCACAGCGGACATAGCTGTCGGGCAACGTCCGCGCCAGCGTGGTGGCG
>JAAEQG010001524.1 GCA_024231775.1 bacterium | reverse complement strand
CTGGTGGAAGCGTAGGCGCTCCTCGGACAAGAGGTTTTGCTCCCGGGCCACGGCGTCGTTCCGGTAAACCTCGGCCAGTGTCTCCAGTACGTAACCACACTCCTCGGGGAAGCGATCCACCACGTCGACGAACTGGCGACGGCCGTGAGCCAGGCAGTTGGCCAGAAGGGTTGTGAATTCCGCGGGCAGGTTGCGCGACAACGCATCACACATCTGGATCGGAGCCCCCAACTCCGAAGAACGCTCGGCTAACACTCTGGCCAGGTTCTCCCCGGCGTGCTGGCGCCCGCTGAAGAACAACGCGATCCGACGGCCCGCGCTGGTGGACACGATGCCCGAGGTGAACAGGCCGCTGCGTTTGGACGCGTTCTTCCTCCCAGAGTCTTCGGTGTCCCGTTGGGCCAAAGCAGCTTGCTTGGCGCGTTTGCCCATGAACTCCAGGATCTTGACCGTGGTGTCGTCGTTATACAGAACCTCTCCCTGAGCGGCCTGCCGAATCAACTCGTGGTAGGCTGGGGCGATCATCTTGGCGGTGCCGCTGACAATGTCCCACTGGGTCGAGGCCGG
>JAAEQG010001523.1 GCA_024231775.1 bacterium | reverse complement strand
GGTGAAGTCGAACGGCTATTGCCTGTGCTGTCGAGGCGTCCGCGTTCCTTTTCTATGTTGTCAGGTATGCCTTCCGGTATGAAGGTGCGACGGGCGTCGCTTTCCCGGTTTCCCTACGCCCTGGTATTCATCGAGCTCGACGAGGAAATTCGGGTGCTCGCCGTCGCACATGACAAGCGTCGGCCCGGTTATTGGCTGGATCGCCTGCTTTCATCGGTCTGAGCCTACACGTCTTCCCGGACCCCCAGAACCCTTACCCCTCGATTCCGTCGGGCGACCGGTTGCTCCCAGCATGCAGGCGAGACGCCTACGCTCCCAGCATGCAGGCGAGACGCCTGCGCTCCCAGCCTACTCAACTCACCTGCGGTAGTTTCCCGGGGAACCGAACCTTGAACCTGGGTCATCCGTAATCAGGGTGTCGGATCCGTTGGATGGACGACCGGATCGGAACCGAGACACCACGATGAAGATAGCCCACATCGCCGCCGGCGCCGCCGGCATGTACTGCGGCACCTGCATGCACAACAACACCCTGGCGAGCGCCCTGATCCGCCGCGG
>JAAEQG010001522.1 GCA_024231775.1 bacterium | reverse complement strand
TGAGCGGCAACCTTAATGAGTGGTGCCACGACTGGTATCTGAGCAACTACTACGCCAGCAGCCCCGGCACGGATCCGGTAGGCCCCGCATCAGGCACGCAACGCGTATACCGCGGCGGCGCCTGGAACAGCAACAATCTTAGCTGCCGTTCCGCGATACGCAAGGGTTACATCCCAACGTCGGGTTATGAGTATATTGGCTTCCGCGTTGCGCTGGGAGGCTGGTCACCGCCCGAAATGGTCTCCATACCCGCAGGCACGTTCGATATGGGCGACGTCTTCGACCAGGGCGATGCCCACGAGCTGCCGGTACATGCGGTGACGTTATCGGCGTATGAGATTGGCAAGTACGAGGCGACGAACCAGCAGATCTGCGACGTGTACAATTGGGCGAACGCCCAAGGCTACTTCGCGGCGGGCACGCTCGACGCGACGACCGCCACGCTTCATGGCGAACAGTTGCTGGACGTGGATGACCCTCAATGCCAGATCAGCTATTCCGGCGGGGTCTTCGTATCTGAGAGCCGCGACAGCTTATCGATGAGAGACCACCCTGTAGTTGAGATCAGTTGGTTCGGGGCGGTGCTGTACTGTAATTGGCTGAGCGAGATTACGGGC
>JAAEQG010001521.1 GCA_024231775.1 bacterium | reverse complement strand
GATCGTGACGCCCTTCTTCTGGGGCGCCGGGGCGGCGGGCTGGTACGCCACGCAGCCTGACGGGATTCGGGCGGTGTTCGCTGAAATGCCGGCTGGATGGTTACTGCTTGGACTCTGGGTGGTGGGCGGGCTGGCGATGGTCGGCTTCGCCTACCGGGCCAGGAAGAGCACGAGTCTGTTGGCTCCCTTGGTGGCGTCGCTGGGCATGTTCGCGTCAACGGCGTGTATGGTTGTTCTGCGGGACCTTCACAGGATCAGCCAACTGGCCCCATCGTGGGATGCGTCGATGGTCGACGTGCGGGCGCAGTGGGGGATGTTCACGCTCTTCGTGGTATCTCTGGCGGCCGGGTTGTTGTTTGTAATTGGCTTGCTGGCCAGGAGCCTTCCGGGGATGGCCGCCGCGGCCCGGGCTCGGGCAGAGGTCGCTGACGTATCGACCGCACCAGGCGGCTGAAACTGCAAGACGGATCAGACCGTTGGATTGAGGAACACATGATCATTGGGATCTGCAAGGAGACGTTTCCCGGCGAGCGGCGGGTGGCCCTGATTCCGGATGCCGTGCGGCGGCTGACCAAGCTCGACCTGGAGGTTCTCGTGGAGAGCGGGGCGGGCATCGCTGCCTGCATCTCAGACGCCGCCTACGAAGAAGTCGGCGCCCGCCTGGCTAGCAGTCGTGCGGAGGTGTTCGCCGCCGCGGACGTGGTCCTGCAGGTCCGTTCGCTGGGGGCGAATCCTGAGGCAGCTCCATCCGATTTGGCATTGATGCGTTCCGGACAGACGATCATCGGCTTCTCCGAACCTCTGTCCGCCCCGGAGCTGGTGCGTGACGCCGGCGACACGGGAGTAACCAGTTTCGCCATGGAACTGCTGCCGCGAATCACCCGGGCCCAGAGCATGGACGCCCTGTCTGCCATGGCCACTGTCGCCGGCTACAAGAGCGCTCTGCTCGCGGCGGAGGCCCTCCCCAAGATGTTCCCCATGTTCATGACCGCCGCGGGAACGGTCAAACCCGCCAAGGTGCTCGTGGTCGGCGCCGGCGTGGCTGGTTTGCAGGCCATCGCGACCGCCAAGCGTCTGGGGGCGGTGGTCAGTGCCTACGACATTCGTCCGGCAGTCAAAGAGCAGGTCGAGAGCCTCGGCGCCAGATTCGTGGAGGTGGAACTCAAAGCCGGCGACGCGGAGAGCGCGGGCGGATACGCCAAAGCTATGTCCGAGGAGTTCTACGGCGAACAGCGCAAGCTGATGGCCAAAGTGGTTGCGGAAAGCGACGTGGTAATCACCACCGCCGCCGTGCCGGGCAAGACCGCGCCGCTGCTGGTAACCAAGGCGATGGTCAAGGGGATGACCCCGGGCTCGGTCATCGTCGATCTTGCCGCGGAGCGGGGCGGTAACTGTGAGCTGACCAAGGCTGGCGAAACCGTCGTTGAGGATGGGGTGAGCGTACTCGGTCCAACGAACCTGCCTTCCACCGTCCCCTACCATGCCAGCCAGATGTACTCCAAGAACATTTCCACCCTGCTGGCACATTTGGTGAAAGACGGGGTGCTCGAGATGGATCTTGAGGACGAAATCACCCGGGAGATGCTCCTGACTCACGGCGGCGAGGTTGTGCAGCCGCAAGTTCGCGAGCTGCTCGGTCTGCCGGAGAAGGATACCAGGACAGAGGAGACCTCGAGAGATGGATAGTGTTGTGATAATGGCCCAGACCGTGCCCGATGGCGGGGCTGCGCTGGTTATGCTCCTGACCGTGTTTGTTCTGGCGATCTTCGTCGGTTTTGAAGTCATCACTAAGGTGCCCCCGACCCTGCATACTCCACTAATGGCCGGCTCCAACGCCATTTCGGGCATTACCGTGGTGGGGGCCCTGGTGGCGGCAGGCGCCGGGCAAGGTGCCCTTTCCACCGGTCTGGGGTTCGCCGCGGTGGTCCTCGCCACCGTTAACGTCGTCGGCGGATTCCTGGTTTCGCACCGGATGCTGGAGATGTTCCGGAAGAAGGACTAAGCCGTGACTGATTCACACATTGAGACGATTCGCAATCTGGCCTACCTGTTGGCTTCGGTGCTGTTCATCTTCGGGCTTAAGGGACTTACGCATCCTCGCAAGGCCGTTCGCGGTATGCAGATGGGGGCCCTGGGGATGTTCGTGGCGGTGCTAGCCACAGTCATGGCCGGCGGAATCCTGTCGTGGACCTGGGTCGTCGCCGGCCTGTTGATCGGCTCGATCATCGGCGTTCTCATGGCCACCAAGATTCCCTTGACCGACATCCCCCAGATGGTGGCGATGTTCAACGGGTTCGGCGGCGCGGCGTCCTTCCTGGTCGCCGGAAGCGAGCTGGTCGTCAGGATCGCTGCGAGCAAGGTTGTGGACCCGAGCCTTCCGGATGCGGTGCCCCCGCCCGCCGTCCCGCTCTCGTCCCTGGTCGCCATTGCCACCTCGGGGATGATCGGCTCGCTGACTCTCTGGGGCAGCCTGATCGCTGCCGGCAAGTTGCACGAGTTCAGCTTCAACTGGCGTGGCAAGAAGGTCTGGATGAGCAACGCCCTGATACTGCCCGGCCGTCACGCGATTACCGGCGTCTGCTTCGCTGCCTGCCTGATGGTCTGCGCGCTGATCGTCATGAACCCGGGCACGGCTGTCTGGTACTGGGTGCTTATCGTCCTCGCGGCCGTTTTCGGTGTCCTGATCACGATTCCGATCGGCGGTGCGGACATGCCGGTAGTGATCGCCCTGCTCAACTCCTACTCCGGCTTGGCTGCATGCGCCACCGGATTCGTGATCGACAACACCGTTCTGATTGTCGCCGGCGCGTTGGTCGGGGCGTCGGGCCTGATTCTGACCAATATCATGTGCAGGGCGATGAACCGGTCTCTGAGCGCTGTGATGTTCGCCACCCTGGGCCAGGCTGGGGGTGACGGCCCCACCGAAGACGAGGTATACGCGGGGAAGGTAAAATCGACCAGCGCCGAGGAGGTGGCCATGCTGTTCGACTCGGTCCGCCGGGTGGTGATCGTACCCGGATATGGAATGGCGGTGTCCCAGGCCCAACACGCCGTCCGCGATCTGGCCAACCTGCTGGAAGCGCGCGGGGCGGAGGTCGAGTTCGCCATCCACCCGGTCGCCGGACGCATGCCCGGGCACATGAATGTGCTGCTGGCCGAAGCCGATGTCCCCTATGACAAGCTCAAGGAGATGGATGAGATCAACCCCACGCTCGAGACGGTCGATGTGGCCCTGGTCGTTGGAGCTAATGACGTGGTCAACCCGGTCGCCCGTACGGATCCGAGTTCGCCGATCGCCGGCATGCCGATCATCGATGTGGACAAATGCCGCACGGTAGTGGTGATCAAGCGGAGCCTCAGCCCCGGCTTCGCCGGCATTCCGAATCCACTATTCGCCGCCGACAACACGCTGATGTTCTTCAACGACGGCAAGAAGGCGTTCATGGAATTGGTGACCGCGGTGAAGGATAGTTGACCGTATCATGGAACGCGAACGGAATAGCTCTTCACGCCTGCTGAACGTGGGTGAGCAGGCGCCAAGCTTCTCGCTCCCGGACCAGAACCAGAACGTAATCACCTTGGATGACTTCCAAGGGAGCAAGAACGTCGTGCTGGTGTTCTATCCTCGCGACAACACGCCCGGCTGCACCAAGCAGTTGTGCGGTATCCGCGACGAGTTCGAGTTGTTCACCAAGCACGATACCGTTGTCTTCGGCATCAATCCGCAAGACGCAGCCGCGCACCGCAGATTCGTGGATCGGCACGGTTTGCCTATGCGTCTGCTGGTTGATCGAGACAGGGAGGTGGTGTCCGCGTACGGGTGCCGCGGAACGCTGGCGACCAAGCGGACGGTGTACGGCATCGACAAGAAGGGTATGATCGTCTTCGCTCGCCGGGGGGCGCCTTCCAGCGAGGACATCCTCCGAGCTTTCAGGGAGCAGGTGATCCGTACTGCAGGGGGGCTGCCTGACTCCCGAACGGCTGGGTGAATGCGTGACAGGTACTATCACGAGAGAGGAGGTCTTTGAGCATGGCGTGTCTAGTTCATATCGTCGTCATCATGCTGATCAGCCAGGCTGCGGAGGAGAAGAAACCGAGGTGCGTCCGTTGTCACTCGAAGGTGACGCCCGGCATCGTCAGCGACTGGAAGCAGAGTGCGCACGCGGAGTCGGACGTGGACTGTGCGGTCTGCCACGGGAGCGAACACAACTCGCCCAAGACCGTCGACAAAGTCCTCATCCCCACCCCGGAAACCTGCGCCGAATGTCACGAGGAACAGGTCGATCAGTTCAAAGAGGGCAAGCACGCGTTGTGCTGGAAGTCGATGAAGGCCATGCCGACCGCCCACTGGCAGCCCATGGCCCTGATGGACGGCATGAAGGGCTGCGGGGGCTGTCACAAGATCGGCCTGAAGACGGAGGAGGAGATCAAGACCCTCAGGAAAGACGGAGTCGGGTTCGGGGTGGCCTCATGTGATGCCTGCCACACCCGCCACCTCTTCTCCGCAGAAGAGGCGCGCCAGCCGCAGGCCTGCCGGACCTGCCACATGGGGTTCGACCATCCCCAGTGGGAGATGTACTCGTCCTCCAAACACGGCGTGCGGCATGCGCTCAAGCAACTGGGCGTGCTTCCGGAGTCAGCCGCCGCGCCGACCTGTCAAGACTGCCACTTGCCCAACGGTACGCACAACAACCGGACCGGGTGGGGCTTCCTGGCTGTACGCTTGCCCATGCCCGAGGACGAGCAGTGGGCCGCCGACCGAGCCACCATCCTGCAAGCACTTGGGGTCCTCGGTCCGGATGGAAAGCCGACCGCCCGCCTGGATCTGGTCAAGACCATCGACCTTGCTCGACTGACCCAGAAGGACTGGCAGCGCGAACGGGACCGGATGATCAAGATTTGCAGACGCTGCCACTCCAAGAACTTCGCCAAGGCTGAACTGGCCAGGGGCGACGAGATGATCCGGCAGGCGGACCGGGTGATGGCGGAGGCCATCCGCATTGTGGCTGCGTTGTACGAAGAGGGAAAGCTGGCTAAGCCCGAGAGTTACGCCCATCCGTTCCCCGACTTGCTGACCTTCCACGACGCGCCCACGGTGATCGAGCAGAAACTGTTCGTGATGTTTCTGAAGCACCGCATGCGGGCCTTCCAGGGCGCCTTTCACATGAACCCCGACTATGCGTTCTGGTACGGCTGGAGCGCTATGCAGCGAGATCTGACCGAGATCAAGGAGTCGGCCGAGAAGCTGCGCCACCGACAGACGGTCGGGACAGAGCCAGAGCAGAAGGCAGATACAAAAACATAAGAGAGAATGCCTCACCCTGATGCCTAGGGGCTACTCAGGGGGAGCAGATGATCCTGCCGCCGGAAGGAAGAAGTCGGAGGTTTGAGATGAAGGTTGCGGACATTACATTCCTCATTCCTTTGGTCCTGGTTGCCGTGGGCGTACTCGCCTTGTGTATGGCCAGCGATGGGCAGCGGCGGTCAGAGACCCGCAGCACGACTAGCCAACCAGACGGCCCATCGGACATTGGCGTAGTCTATTCGCCAAGTGGATACGACATCACCCCGCTGACGCGAACCCGCATCGACACGCTGGCGGAGGGTCTCACTCCAGAGGAACGTGACATCCTGCTCCGCAAGGGGACCGAGCCGCCGCAATGCGGCAGGTTGCTGAACAACAAAGCAGAGGGCACGTACGCCTGCCGGCTCTGCGGTCTTCCTCTGTTCAGTTCGCAAACGAAGTTTGAATCGGGTACCGGGTGGCCGAGTTTCTTCAGACCTTTCGATCCCGCCCACGTGCTGGAAATCCGCGACGCGGAGCTGGGTATGGCGAGGACGGAAACGGCGTGTGCCAGATGTCGATCACACCTTGGCCACGTCTTCAGTGACGGACCACGTCCGACCGGCTTGCGCTACTGCATGAATTCGGCTGCCCTGGAGTTCCATGCCGCCGGCGCCGAGTTGCCGCCGGAGTCTCGACCCATCGAAACGGCAACGGCGTACTTCGCCGGGGGGTGTTTCTGGGGCATCGAAGACCGGTTCCAGCAAGTCCCGGGTGTGATCGATGCCGTCTCCGGCTACCAGGGAGGGCACGTCGCCAACCCGGTCTACAAACAGGTGTGCCAAGGTGATACCGGCCATGCGGAGGCGGTCCGGGTCACCTTCGACCCCAGCCAGGTGACCTACCTCCGGTTGCTCGAGTGGTTCTTCAAGTTCCACGATCCTACCCAGCGGAACCGACAAGGACCTGACCTCGGGACTCAATATCGGTCGGCGATCTTCGCCACGGATAGTAAGCAGCTCACCGAAGCAAAGAAATTCGTCATGGCGCAGCAGGACACCACGCGCTTTCGCGACCGCGAGATCGCGACGGTGGTGGAACCTGCCGGCATCTTCTACGAAGCCGAAGATAATCACCAAGACTACCACGCGAAGCACGGCGGATCGTGCGCGATCAGCTCTGGTGAGTGAGTCTGCGCCTCCGCGCGCCCACCCCGGCTGCAGGTCCTGGGCTGGTGCGTCTCATGATGTGCAAGGCCGGGTTGGCAGCCTACAGTTCAGCGCCGTGTCGGGCATCCGGAGGCCGGTCAATCGGCGACATGATGAAAGTGAACGGCAGGACGCCCGGACTCATCGGACTGTGATCCGCACCGGGCAACGTTGCGAGGGAGCTGACCGGCAAGATGTCGCAAGCCCTGCCAAACCCCAGGGCGCCCGGGTTTCGGGCGTTGCTGCTCGGCGCGCTGGTGCTGGAAGCAGCCTTCGTCCTCCCCCACCTAGCCCGCACGCCGGCAGAGCAGATCGGTCTGGTCCTTCTGAGCTACATCCTCGGTGGGGCGGCTTTCGCCTGGGTGTTGTGGCATCTTTGGGACGCCCGTAACCGCCTGACGTCACGGCGGACGCTGGCGCCGGACGCCGCGGAGCTTGCCCCCGTGGCGCGGAAGTACCCGACGTTGTCCCAGGCGGTAACCCACCGCCACATTCCCACGATCTACCCGCCGTTCGCGCAGTTCCTGTTCTGGTGCAACGCGATGCCGTTCTGAGGAAGCCTGCTCGGGTGGAAGCTGATTCTCCTCGTGTTTGACGGTGTCCTGGCGGCTGGTGTGTGGACGCTGCTGAAGAACCGATCACTACCCGCGGTTGCGCTGCTCGACATCGCACAGAGTCAGTCTGTCCTGATCGACGAGACGAGGCTTGCCCGTCGCTTGCGTGGCACCCCGTCAGGGGAGCAGCCCCCGACCATAGCGGAGGAAGGCAGACCTCCCGATGCTCAGCGGTTGCTCGAGGAAATGGAGGAAGCCGTCCGCAGCGGCAAGGAACTGCTACGCAGAGTCCGCAACGAGACCGCTCTCCCAGAGGTACTCCCAGCACCGGGATCCTCCCGGTGAAGCATGGCGCCGCCTCAACGCTGATCCCCGCCTCGTTTTGCGTATGTCGGGTGGGGGGGAGTCTCCCCAAAGACGGGCATTCCGGATAGGTTGCTCATTACGTCGCCCTCCGCCACCCGCGTCTTCGGTCTCCACTAGTTGGGGGAGGGGTTCTGAAGGGAGCCTTCCGTCCGATGGCGAGCACCGGTCTCCATCCACGATTCGGCGTCCCTGCGGGCACCTGTGTCGGTGGGGCGGCCCCGAAGTGTCGGCGGGCGCCTGCGGTCTTCGGGGTGGGCGTGGCGATTTTTCTCGTGCTTACCGGGTGCTCCAGGACTTCGCGGGAGACGCTGACGATCGCTACGTTGAACTTGGCCCACGGGCGGGGCGTATCCGCCAATCCGATCGGGCAAGTGGGCTTGGCCCGTGAGCAGATCGAAGGCAACCTCTCGGCGGTGGCGGATGTGCTACGCCGGGAGGCGGCACATGTTGTCTGTCTTCAGGAGGCTGATACGGCGAGTACGTGGAGCGGCGGCTTTGATCATGTGGCGTTTCTGGCCGACGCCGCGGACTACCCGCATCACTACCTCGGGCTGCACGTTGATGTTCGACGACTGGGGGTCGAGCTGCGCTACGGTACCGCGTTACTCTCGCAGCTTGCGTTGGCCGACGCAGAATCCCATGCCTTCCGTGTCGAACCGACGGACACCAAGGGATGCGCGTCCGCCGGAGTGGATTTCTCCGGCCGCCCGGTGCGGATTGTGTCGTTGCATCTGGATTTCAAGAGCGCCGCCAACCGGCGGAGGCAGGCCCGCGCGGTGATCGAGCGATTCCGAGCGGTGGATATTCCTCTAGTCATCGCGGGCGATTTCAACTCGAGGTGGGAATCGCCCGGCTCCGCGGTGCGCATGATCGCCGAGGCGCTGCACCTGCGGGTCCACAATCCCGAGGACGCCGCCCACAACACGTATCCAGCGCCTGCCCCAAACCGGCGTATTGATTGGATCCTGATCTCGAACGAGCTGGAAGTCCGCAGTCACCGCTCATGGACCGATCAGGTCTCCGACCACCTCGGCGTCACCACCGAGCTTACCTGGCGTTAGCAGCCCGTGGTGAGACCCCGCCGGTGTAGCGGCCGGCGTCCCCGCTGGCCGAGGAAAGACCCAGACGCCGGTTTCCTGGAACAGCTTGCGTCGCGCCAGCCGTTCCTGCAAGCCAGCCCCAGTAGGCCACAATCTCCCGGAGTGCTCTGAGCCGAGACACGCTCCTTCTTGTGCGGAATGACCTGGACAGCGGCAGGAGGTACACGGTACGGTAGAACCTCGCCCGATTCTCCTCGCCCTCTGGTGGAGGCGTACGGGGTGACGGTCAACCGCCCCGGACCGGGCGGCGCTGAAACGGACGGTACCGCATGGGACTTCCACAGAGCAGCATTCGCTTGCGAATCCGCTACGGCGAGACCGATCAGATGGGGACGTACTACAACGCCCGGGTTCTGGATTGGTTCGAATGCGGTAGAACCGAGTTCCTCCGCGCAGCCGGAGTCCCCTACGCCCAGATGGAGCAACGCGGTGTCTTCCTTCCCCTCGTACAGGCTCATATCAACTACGCCGGTCGCGCGCGCTACGATGACGAGCTGATCGTCACCACCACGGCAAGCCCGGAGGGCAGAGCACGCATCCGCTTCGACGTACACATCACTCACGCCGACCGCAGCAGCGAGGTGGCCAACGGCTACACCATCCACGCGGCGGTCAACGCCAACGGCAAACCCATCCGCCCTCCCACTTGGCTGACCGACACCCTGAGCCAAAACCGAATGGCGTAATCCCCGATCAGGCGATGAGCAACCAGGAACGAGTCGCCTTCAGACTCTTCGATTTCTTGATTTTTCGACGTTTTGACGTTTCGACGTTTGGCCCTGCTCTACTGATGCAGCAAAGCCATCACCTCACCGCGCGTCCGCGCGTCGCTACGGCAGCGACCGCGGACGGCTGAGGTCATCATCAGGCTGCCGCTCT
>JAAEQG010001520.1 GCA_024231775.1 bacterium | reverse complement strand
CGGTGTCATCACCGAAGATCGCCGTCAGCTGGGAGAATCCGAACTTCGAGAGGGCACGCACCTCGGTGAGACCCGGCAGCCCGGAGATGGCCTGCTCGACCGGGAAGGAGATCAGCCTCTCTACCTCGAGCGGCGAGAGGGCGGGCGCCGTCGTATTAATCTGAACCTGCACAGGCGTTGTGTCCGGGAATGCGTCGAACGGCAGGCGCGAGAGGCTCGCCAGACCCACCAGCGCCAGTACCACCGCGGCCAGTAAGACGACCGGGCGGTTGCGTAGACAGAGATCGATTATCCAAGTCAGCATCGGATCAATTGCCTTTCTGCACTGCCTCGCAGCAGCCCGCGCCGATGCTTCCCGGCATGATCTCAGTGCGCAAGAGCACGGCACCGGTGGTTACAACGCTCTCCCCGGGTTGCAGCCGACCCGCGACCTGCACGCGCTCACCGTCGCCGTGGCGCTGCACGACCCGCGGCCCATAGACGCCCTCGGCAGTACGCACAAACACCACCTCCAGGTCTCTGACCCGTTGTACGGCAGACCGCGGAACGGACGTTGCGCTCCTTGGGGAGTCGATCTCGATGCGGGCGGTCGCGAACTGATTGGCGCGAAGACGGCCCGAGGGATTGGGCACCTCGGCGCGCGCCGTCACCGTCCGCGTTCGTGGGTCTACCTCGGCCGCGATCCACTTGATCTCCCCTTCGATGTCCGCGTCTTCACTGCCCTGGACCGTGACGTTAATCCGCTGCCCTAGCGAGATCTTTGAGGTGTGGGCCTCCGGTACTTCGCACAGCACCCACATGACCGAGGTGTCGGCGATGGTGGCCAGGGACTCTATCTCGGTGGCTATCAGACCGACCACCGCGGGACGGCGCACAATGGTGCCGCCGATGGGAGCGGTGAGTGTGTATCGTCCCGAGGGTGCCGACCGGGCCGCGCCGGTCATGCGCAGGGTGGACTCGGCGGCGCTCGCCTCGGCTCGCGCGCTCGCCAGCTCTTGTTTGGCGAGCTCCACCGCCCGGACCGAGACGGCGCCGCTCGCCTCCAGTTCGCGTTTGCGCTCCAGGTTGGCCCGGGCTGTGCGGACGTGTTCGCGCGCGGATTGCAGGGCGCCCTGGATCTCTCCGACGCGCGTGCTCTCCAGCTCGAACAGCGAGGCGCCGCGCTTGACTGTCGCGCCGCGCTCGACACGAACACGTCGGACGATGCCGGGCACGACGGCGCGGACGTGGGCGATCCGATCCGCATCGAACGCGATGCGAGCCGCGCACTCGATCGACGCGGTACCCCGATGCTGTTCCACAAGCTCGGTCTGGATTCCAGCCGCGCGTTCCAGGTCGGGTGAGTCGAGGCGGACCGTACGCGCTTCGATGGCCGCCTCTTCCGCACCCGCGGGAGCCTGCTGCGGATTGCACAACGGGCAGACAGACTCCGGGAACCCGTGGGCCTCGCACCAGTCGCCATTCGCCTTGAACTCGGCGATGAGCGACTGATTGCACTTGGTGCATTTGGACTCTGGCAACCCGTGACCCATGCACCAGTCCGCGACCGGGGCCGCTGCTGCGGCGGGTCTCGCGATGACCAGATCGGGATGGCAGATCAGGCACTGGGATTCCGGCAGCCCGTGCTCGTCGCACCAGTCGCCGGCCTCCTCGAAGGCGGTGATCAGCTCCGGGTTGCAGCGCGTGCACTTGGATTCGGGAACCCCGTGACCCGCGCACCAATCCTCGTGCGAGCCGGGTCGCACTCCGAGGGGCGCGTGATCAGGCTCTTCGCTGGAGGCTGCCCCGGCCCCTTCCGCGGACCGGCCGACAGGCCGTGAAGTGTCGCTCGTCCGGTCGCAAGCGCAAATGGAAAGCAAAACGAATGTTGCAATTCGGTACATCGTAATTCT
>JAAEQG010001519.1 GCA_024231775.1 bacterium | reverse complement strand
TATGGCCCGATCACCCCGGCGCATCCGGGCCTCCAGCATCAGCCGACTCTTCCCACGCTGATCCAGCCCAATCCAGACCGCCACTACTACACGCGTGCGGAATCCGCCGGCGCCTACGCTCAGACACAGACCGGACCGGCGGGGCACGGGTTCGACGACACCGCACCAGAGCGGACCTGGTACAGCGTATCTCCGGTAGACGGGCTGCGCCTGATCGGCCTGGACACCTGCCGTCCCGTCGTTGCCGTTCCGGCGAGCTTCTACGCGGAAGGGGCGTTGGATCGAAAGCAGATGACCTTTCTGCGCAACGAGCTGGATCGAGCCCAGGATCGCGGCGAGTTGGTTGTGGTGCTCACCCATCATCCGAGCTACGACCTGCACTGGAAGTACGGTTCGGCGATCTCCACCGACGAGTTCCGCGCTGCCCTGAACGCCTACCCATGTGTCGTAGCTCATCTGGTGGGGCACCTGCACCGCCACCGGGTACGCGACCACGGCGGCTATGTGGAGTTCGAGACGGCGTCCACGTTGGATTATCCTCAGGAAGGGCGCATCGTCGAAATCTGGAAGAGTGACGCTGACGTGCAATTGCGTTACTGGGTGTTCTCTCATCTGCCGGACGATGACGCCGAAGACTCCGCTGCGGGTACGGAGCTGACTGCCGATCCGCTCCGCGAGATGCGCCGATTCGCCTTCGAGTTGGCCAGGGACCACCCGGTGCTGGAGGGCGT
>JAAEQG010001518.1 GCA_024231775.1 bacterium | reverse complement strand
TTTTCTTGACCCTCTCCGCCGTTTCCTCGGAGACGAACTGAAACTCCCCCTTCTCGTCTTCCCGATAGCCGAGTCGAAACACCAGGAACTTCAGCGGCGGCTCCTCCTCGAACGGGAGGGTCACCGTGCGCCGGTTGTCGTCGGCGTTACAGACGGCATCGACCCTGGTGCACTCGGGGTTGATGTGGATGGAGAAGGAATGGGACGGCGCTGGGGAAATGGATCCCAGCGAGAAGGGCATCCTCATCGCAAGGGGCTTTGGCCGGCTGATCAGGGGATAGCCCCTTTCATACAGGCTCGGCCGCCCGATGGCGGGGGCACCGAGAGCCATCGCCAGCCAGGCATCATCGTCGACGACCTGACCGTCCATCATCCAGGTCCCGGGATCTTCGGAACGTCGCATCCCTCCCGGGCATCGGGATAGCTCGCCTGGATGAACGCTCTGGCCATGAGAGGCTTTTGCTGCAGCGGCCGGACGTCGTTGTCGAGGTTCTGGATGGTCTGGGCCACCTCCAGGCCGGTGATCACCAGATCGGGCTGGAGAAGCTCGAGCCGGTGTTCGATGGGAAGATCGAGAGAACCGATCGTGACCGACCCTTTGAGTACGAACTCCTGCGGATAGTTCTGATTGGTATGCAGCTCCACAACGTCGCAAGACACCGCAAAAACGAAGGTCAGCACCGCGGTCTCGTCGCGACCCAGCCTGGGCAAGCTCCACTCGATCTCTCGCGTGGTGGCCTTGACCCGTCCGGTATCGGAGTGCACCGTCTTGAGGGGGAAATCGGTGTATTTGGGGACCGGAAACTTGACCGTGAACCCTTCGGGGGGAATGAGGGAGGGTTGGTTGGTGCTGGCCTCGACGGTATAGCGGATGATCTCGCCGGGAGCGGCCCGGAACGGCGGGTCGGTGGACACCGCAACGATCACCGCACCGGCACAAGGAGAGAACTCCGAGGTGTCGCCCAAGTGGTCGGTGGCGGTGGCGGTGAGCAACGCTTCTTGCGGATCGAGGTCGAGCCGGAAGCTCAGGTTCCCTTGGGCGTCCGTGCGGGTCTGTTCGTTGTTCAGGCTGAAGAGGTGCTCCCGGCCCTCGCCGTGACCCGACGGATCACACTCCGAGTTGTCGTAGAAGTCGAGCTGGAACTGGTAGTCGCGCAGGCTGTGCAGGGTGACGAGGAAGGCGGCCCCGCCGCCGGATGCCGGGGCCAACGAGGTGAGGATGGGGAAGTTCTGCAGATCGTTGGCGCCCAGGTCGAGGTCCATCATCTCGTCGTTGG
>JAAEQG010001517.1 GCA_024231775.1 bacterium | reverse complement strand
GGATGGAACTGGAGTTGATCGTCCCAGGTTTCGAGCGTCACCGTGATCCCCGGTTCGGCCCCCAACCAGCGCGGATCGGCCAGCAAGGCCCGTAGCGCATCCGTGGCGCTGTGGAACAGCAGGTCGCCCATGACCTGAGGATTCCGACGCCAGAGATCGTTGAAGGCATGGGGCACGGTGAAGACCGTGTGGTAATGACGCACCGGCAGCAGCTTCGCCTGCCGCTCGATCAGCCATTTTCGGCGCTTCCGAGCCGCACAGCGTGGACAGAACCGGTGACCGCAGGAATGGTAAAAGATCCGCTGGAGGTGGCCGTGCGGGCAGGATTCCACGTGACCGCCTAACGCGGGGGTGTGGCACGACGTCAGCATCCGTACCGCCTGACGCACGTGATCCTGCAAGGGCTGCGTCTGCTCGAACGCCGGATACTGCGTCTTGAGCAGGTCGATGAGCTGGTTCGCGGGCGGCGTGATGATCTCGATCCGGGGCGTGATGATGCCATGAAGCTGATACGGGAGGCCCGGACAGACAGGAGCGGTGTCCTGGGACAAGAGACCCTGGGGACGTTGACGGC
>JAAEQG010001516.1 GCA_024231775.1 bacterium | reverse complement strand
GTGACCGGCGGCACCGTCACGCCCCGTTGGGTGCGCTTCCAGGTGCTGCCCGCGATAGGCGCGAAAATTTCCCGCATCAAGGGCCTCAGCGAAGAATTAGCCGCTGCCCTGGACGCATCCAATTGCCGGGTATCTCGACGCGGGGCTGCTGTGGCCGTCGAGGTGCCGCGTGACGATCCACAGCCGGTGCGGCTGCTCCCCTTCTACGATCAACTCACCGGCCAGCCGAGCGAACAGCCGCCCATCCCGCCCATCACCGCCGTCCTCGGCCTGGCAGAGGATGGCGCTCCACTGCTCATCCGGCTGCCCTCGCCCGACGTGGCCCACGTCCTGGTAGCGGGCACGACCGGATCGGGCAAGACCGTGCTGCTCCAGACAATGATTCTCAGTCTGGCGATGTCGAATCCTCCCGCTTTTTCCCCGGCCTCGCAGACAAACGGTCGAGCAAAAGGATTGGCTCTCGTGCTGATCGACCCCAAGGGGCACGCATTCAAACCCTTTGACAACTTGCCCCACCTGGCGCGCCCCGTTATCTGGAAGGTGGACGAGATGACAGAAGCACTCCAGAGCCTGGTGCGTTTGATGGAGCGGCGCGGCAATCCCTTGGACCTGTCCACTCCCCCCGCGTCCGTGGTGGTCGTGATCGACGAATTGGCGGATCTGTTGATGGTGGGCGGCAAGCCGGTGCAGCGGGCGTTGACCCGGCTCACGCAGCGCGGGCGAGAGGCGGTCATCCACGTCGTGGCCGCGACCCAAAAACCCACCGCCGCCGTGCTCGGTCCGTTGATCAAGGCAAACTTTCCGGTGCGGCTGGTGGG
>JAAEQG010001515.1 GCA_024231775.1 bacterium | reverse complement strand
TGGGTGAACTCGGCGTCGTCCCATTTCGGGGTGTAGACCACGGTGATTCGATAGGTCCCGGCACGCAACAGCGGGTAGCGGGCGCGACCCCGGTTGAAGGTCGTCATCCGATGCTGGCGGGTCCGGCCCGGCACTAGCCGACTGCTGGGGCTGGCGTCGGCTCGATTGCGGACTAGGGCTTCGACGGCGGGGACGGGATCAGCCGTGTCCAGGTGGAAGGACACGGGCATTCCGTCCGGTCCGGTGACCACCAGGAAGTCCGCCGCGTCGATCAAACCTGCAACCTGATCCGCGTCGGCGTTGCGACCGTCTGGGGCGGAACGCTCGAATGGAATCGTGCCAGGATGGGTGGAGGTGTTCTGGACGGTCAGTATCAGGTCAAGGGGTTCGTTCCAGGCGACGCGGGATCGTGAGGCAGTGAGGGTCAGCCGACACCCGGAGAAGAGCAGCTCGTCCATGATGCCCAACAGGGCCTTGGCTCGCAGAGCTATCTCGATATCGCTGCCCTTGGCTGCCTCCTCGAGCTGCGTTCGTACCGGAGTGCCCAGCATACACAGACGCCGAGTCGCCTCCGTCCGGACTTGAAAGGACGGATCGCCGAGTTTGCGGATCAGCGTGGCGACGTCCGGTTCCGGCGAATCAACGCCCGGGCCGCCGCTCGCCGCCGAAACAGCCCAGCCCAGCACCAGTGCGCCTTGAACGAGCAATCGGGCAAACGGTGGGAGCGTGCTCACGGAGATGGGCTCCGTAAAGGGTGCCTAGTCGGACGACGACGCGGTGCGTGTGCCCGTGGAGAAGGAGCCGGCTGCCCCGCCCTTGACGTCAAACCGGGCGAGTCCGACATCGTGGAGCGCCCGCCGATTGCGCGCGTCCGCGGCAGACAGGAACTCGAGTATCTTGCGGGTCGTCTCCGGATCGGCCACGGGGGAGGCCACAAACGGTCCAGCCAGGGTCGTCTCCGAGCGCGTCTCCTCGGTCTCTCCGAGGATGCGGAAGTCGTCCTGGGCGAAGCGTAGCGGCAGGAGCCGTCCGCCGGTCTCAGGGTACGACTCGTATTCCGCTGCCTCGATTACGCCCACCTCGGTTCCGAGTCCGTAGACGATCTCCTTGGCGGATTCGAACGAACTGAGGTGGTACTGAAGGCGCTCCAGGTTAGGCCTCAAGGGGATCAGGTCTTCCTTGGGCAGCAGTGGAATCAGCTCTTTATGGATATCCGCCTTGGAGATGCCCGCCACCTCGAGCGCGTGCGCGGCGGCTATGTCAAGGATGGCGTCGTCCTTCGGCCCGAAGGCGAAGCGCTTACCCTTGATCTGGGAAATCTCTTCGATTCCGGACTTCGCGGATGCAACTATCAGGCCCTTGCGTATCAACGGGGTAGCCGTCGCGATGATCTCTCCGACCGGACCGTCTTCGAGCATTGCCTCGTAGTTGGCCTGGGAGACCAGGGCGTATTGGATGCGTCCGGACTGGAGATGGGCCGCGATCTGGAAGGGTTTGAGTTCCTGAATCTGTACGCGGCAACCGAGGTGGCGACCCAGGGCGTTGCGCAACCCGGCGTGAGGGGGGGCTTCGCGGACGAGGAACCAGCTCTCCAGGGCGAGCATGCCCTCTTCCGGATGAGCGATCGCCATGCGCACCGGCGGCTGGGTGATGTCGAACGCGAACTCGAGATGAAAGGGGTTCCAGATGGATTCGGAGAATTCCGCCTGCGAGCAGCCGGCCATCAGAACCGCACCGAGCGCCAATACTGTCAGAGACAGAGTCGTTGGCTTCATTGGGAGAGTCTCCACCGCGTTCGAGTCGCCCGCGGGGGTCGACTGAGCGCGGGAGTAGTATACCCCGCCCCGATTCAGCTCTCAAGAATCGATATCAGTGGCTGACCGCGGCGGACCATGGGGCCATAGTCTGACGGTCCGCCCGCGAAGAGTCCGCGCTGGCGGTCTGGCTGGGGAACAACTTCGCCGACTCGGTCACAGCCCCGCGGACCGTGGCGGTGGCTCCATCCGGTGGTGGTTGCGGGCGGCATGGGTATAATGCCCGCTTGTGAAGAGCACGCTGGCGTGCAAGAACACCTGCTCACGGGAGGAACGATTCCATGGACGAACAGGCCAAGGGAAATCCGGCGAAGGTGGCGCTGATCGTGGGTCTGGTGGTCGTGGCGGCAGCGGCGAGCTACTTCGCTACGACGCAGGCGTCCAAACCGGTGGAGAGTCCGGTGGTAGCTCATCCGGACGACACCACCGGCGTGGGGCCACAACCGTTCTACAATCCAGATCTTCCCAATCTCGGAGTACCCGCGCCTGGAGACCCGAAGTTCAACGTCAAGGTCGAGTTGGACAAGACCAAGGGGCGGAACCAATTCCAATTTACGGTGACG
>JAAEQG010001514.1 GCA_024231775.1 bacterium | reverse complement strand
CAGCAGGCTATCTGGCGATAGCCGTAGTGATCGTATTCGCGCTCGGCGCGATCGGATGGGCCGCTAGACAAATCGGGGCAGCTACCCAGACGTTGGATGACCTGGGGACTGTCGAGTACACGCCGCCACCCCACACGCCGACGAGCGCGTCCAGTCCTGCGCCCCCCACGCGAGAGCCTATGCCGGAGGGGTGGCGCATCGAGCGCGACCCGTTCACCGGCAACAACTATCTGGATCCACCTCTCGAGGTCGAGACGGCGGTACAAGAAGCCTTCGAAGCTGTGTTGAGCCTGGAAGTGATCGAGGACCGGTCCAACGAAGAGGCGCTGGCGTATGACCGGGGTGCCGCACTGACACAGGTCGAAGAGTTGGCAACGGCGGATGTGGTGGAGCGTTATCGACATCTCACCCACATCGAACTAGGTTCTCTGGGGCCAAGGAACCCCGTGCAGTGCCGAGACTATGACGTCTGTGAAATCGTCCGGGCCAAGTTGGGGGTCGTCGCGTACGTGGCGTATGATCCCGAGATGTGCGCGGGCCTCGACACTGGCATCCCCGCCGGGCACAAGGGAGCAAACGGCAGTTTCTTGCTCGCCGGTGACGGTTCCCATTGTGTGACCCGATTCGTGGAGGACGACAATCCTCGCGCCATCTACTTTGCCACCGTCGAACTCGACGGTGATCGGTGGGTGGTCACAGATCTGCAATGGGAGTCGATAGGAAACTAGGAGAACTCGATCACTATCGAACTGAATAGCCCCGGCCCCGTCGCCCGCGCCTGACAGCAGAACGTCAGGACCCGGCAAGGGCAGAGGAGTCGCGCTAATAGCTCCGCACATCAGTTGATTGCGGGGTGAGAGGCCGCCGCCGGTCACGAGACCGTCGCCCGCCCTACCTGTGCCCACTCGTAT
>JAAEQG010001513.1 GCA_024231775.1 bacterium | reverse complement strand
TGCCACCAGTCGGTCTTGAATCCCGCCTCGTAGGTCAGCACGGTCTCCGGATGGTAGGCGTCGAGCACCCCGCGGCTTTGGGGCCGGCCGTTGAAGCCGCCGCTCTTGAAGCCGTAGGCCATCGAGGCGAAAAGCAGTGTCTCCGGCGTCACCTGGAACGACAGCCCGATCTTGGGCGACAACGAGTCCCAGCTGTCCTGGTTGAAGAGCACGGTATCGGGAAGGCCGTTGGCGGGATCAAGGAGATAGTCGAACTGCTTCTTCTCGTAGGAGTAACGTAGCCCGGCGGTGAGGTTCAAGCGGTCGGTCAGAGTCAGGGTGCCGTCGCCGAAGATCGCGTAGCCTTCGTTCTCGAGGTCGATCAACTCGATATCCCCGTCGCCAAAGAAAAACAGGAGATTCGCCGGATTCCCCGCGCCGCCGAAGCACGGCATGCCGGGCGGCGCGGGACCGGGATTACAGAGGGAATCGGGGAAGCCCATGGGGGCATAGATCGGCCCGGGCGCGGCCTCCAGCGCTGCAAAGAGATCTCCCAGGACGATCGTTTGCGATTTCGCATCGGAACGCTCCGAGAAATACCATGCTCCGACCAGCCAGTTGAGCCGGCCGCTGACCCCGCTCAGGTGCACCTCCTGGCTGATCTGTTGCTGGTTCCGGTACCAATCTGCCTCACCCAGCGGAACCGGTGAGGCGTCCCCTTCAGCGATCAGCTCACTGGAAAAGGTCCGATAGGCGGAGATCGCGGTCAGAGCAAGCGATCCGAGCTGTACGCTGACGTTGAGCGAGACGCCATAGACGTCGTCGTTGTACAGAGTCGGGCTGGTGGTGTAGGAGTGGTGTAGATCGCCGGTGAGCCAGCGTTCGTCGTACACCGGGTAGCCCGCGGCGCCGACGATTCGGTTGTAGAAATTCAGCAACGGTGTCGGACTCACGTCGAGCAATGTCTGCTGCCGTGCATGGCCGCGGTTGCGGGTGTAGTCGGCGGCAAGATCAATCACCATCTTGCTCGTAGCAAACCAGCGCAGGGCGCCGCGCACGGCGTCACGGTTGACGTCGTCGAAGTGATCGCCGGTTGCCAGCGACGCGGTGAAACCGGCGCGATCGGCGGATGAGACCGCCAGGGAGCTGAACAGCCGATCGCGGACCAGCGGCAGATCGATCTTCATTTTTACGTCACGGCGATCGTAGTCACCGACGACCCCCTCAACATAGCCGCCAAACCCACCGCCTGGCTTGCGGGAGGTCACAGTGAGCGCGCCGCCGTTGGTGTTCTTGCCGAATAGCGTGCCCTGCGGTCCGCGCAGAACCTCTACCCGTTCGACGTCGAGCAGGTCGAGCACCGCGCCCTGAGCGCGCGCCAGGTAGACGCCGTCGACGTAGATGCCGACCCCCGGATCCGCGAACAGGGCATTGTCGATCTGGCCGATTCCGCGAACGAATACGGTGGCCTCCGACGGCGTGCCGGCGAAGAAGCCGGTCGAGCTGAAGTCGAGATTGGGCGTGAAGTCTCCGACGTCGCTCAGGTCGGTGATCGACCGCTCCTCGATCGCCTCGGTCGTGAAGGCGGTGATCGCGACCGGGGTCTCCTGGAGTTTCTCCTCGCGTTTGCGCGCCGTCACGATGATCTGCTCGGTGACGCCGCCGTAGGCGATGCGAAGCTTGTCGTCGACGGCTTCGACGGAGTAGGTGAGGCTCACCTCGCCGCTGGCCGGCACCGTAACCGAGTGCATGGTCCCGCTTCCCGCCACCCGGATGGTGACCTGGTAGTCGCCGGCACTGTCGTCCGGGATGATCACGACGGTGCCGTCGCCGTCCTCGTCGGTGGCCGTCTGGATCTGGCCCTGCGGGCCGACGAGGGTCACCGTCGCGCCGCCGAGGGGCTGGTGATCTTCGACGACGGTGACGATCACCGGCGCCACGGCGGCTGCCGGACCCGCCGTCAGCAGGAGACAACCGCAGGCGAGCGCGATCGGCGGCGCCGCTGGGCACCACCAGCGGCCCCCGCGTGACACAGCCGGCGTACGACGCTTCTGGGGAATGTTCCTCAGCGCTTCAGCGATACTGAATACAAGACCGAGCCCGAAACCACGTCTCAAGCCGTTCCATTGGACGCTGCGATCCGTTTGTGTATGTCGCATCTCATATACCTCCGAAAAACGTCAAACCGTTCCAGGTGACAGCATTACCTGTGCAAAGGCTGCTGTAACCTCTTCATCCATCATCTAAAACTCAAAGATCTTGGCCGAGTTATCCACTCCGTCCGTTCAAGAGTCACAGGAGAACCGTGAGTGTCTACGGTCGGTGTGTCACCGGCCCCCTCTCAATGGGAGGGCAATGCATTTTTCGTGCCAATATGGCCTCCCCCGTACTTCTTCCCATAAACACGTAGCATCAACGCCATCAGACCGATGCAACCGCGATCTTGACTAACAAAAATCGTCAAACGCCGGAAGGTGAGTGGGGAGTAAAGCCTACAGCTGGTCCTGAACATCGAAAATCACGCGTCCCAGGGGCGAGTTTGGTCTTATGATAACGACCGGTCGGTAGCCGCCTCCTCGCTAAGCCGACCGGTCGGTAGGTAGGTAGGCAGGTAATCTCTCGCATTAACAGAAGCCGGGGTCTGTGCGACGCTCTCTTTACTGGACACCTATTCGCCTGTCGCCATATGCTCGTTTATGCCAGCATCTCGCCGGAAGTTCGGAGTCGCTCAGGTCGCTGCCTGGTATTGCGCTGTTTTCTCTGCGGAGAATGTCAAGTCCGCGCAGAGACGTGGGAGGGAGGAATCTTGACTTTGCATATGGCGATGCTTCTCTAAGTCATGGAGGAGTATCCCCATCTTCTTAACCCAATAGCTTCGTGAAACGCCTTGTTGGCCATTTGTGAGCGTGGTTGAGAAAAAATGTCACCCTCTGGGGATCCTTGTGAAAAAAAATGTCTGTGAAGATCTTGTTTTGTCCACTGACCGGTTGGTAGGTTATTTCATGTTTCAGAAACTGACCGGTTGGTAGGCGTTCTCCCTTGCCGGATGGTCTCTGGAGTCTGAGGATTTCGACTAGTACTCGTACTCGGTGAGCACAGGCTTAAGTCTTCAGGATTTTGTTTAAAACAACTCACGAGTGATTAGCCAATCCATTCACGGCACTCGTCCTGCGACAGGAGGACAACACTTTGAAGAGCCGGTGGTTATCGAGTTCCGAACCATGGCTTGATCCCCCACGCATTGTAGAAGGGCCCTGTCCGGGTTGACGGCAGGGTCCTCGTGGCTCTCCGATCTTGGATGTGTGCTCGAGCCGATGACCAAGGAACCGCCCCACGATTCGACTCGGCCCGCGGGGAAAGAGTGGGATTTCGGCCGCGCCTCTGTCTAGAACCGGTACCGAGTCGTCAATCCCCATTCCCGCGGCCGTCCGGAGACGCCGATGGCGGCGCCGTAGGCCGCTGCCAATAGACTGTTCTCCAGGTATTCTTCATCCGTGAGATTCGTTCCGAACAACGCGAGCTCCCAGCTACTCCAGGTGGGTGTGTAGCTCAGGCGCGCGTTCAAGAGGCCGTATGCGTCCTGAGCGATTTGGGGTGTGTTGGCGATGTCGTTGTACACCTTCGTCCGGTAACTGTAATCGAGCCGTGCCCTGAGCTCACCGGCTTTGGGCAGTCGGACGGCGTACTGGATCGCGGCGCTGCCGTTCCAGGCCGGCGTCTTCGGAAGGGTCGAGTCCAAAGAGGCGACCAGCGGTTCCTGTTGATTGACCTTGGTGTATTTCGGGTCAGTGTGACCGACCGTGGCGAAGAGGCTGAGTCCGCGGCTCAGCCACGCCTCGAGCTCCAGCTCGAATCCTCGAATTTCTGCTTCTCCCGCGTTCTGGGTGACGAGCACCGGGTTGCCGTGCTCGTCGACCAGCGAGGCGCCGTATTGAATGTCCTTGTAGTCACTGAAGAACAACGCACCGTTCAAGCGCAGCCGGTTGTGCCGCCAGTCGGTCTTGAATCCAGCTTCGTAGGCCAACACGGTCTCCGGATCGTAGGCGTCGAGCACCCCGCGATCCTGGGGTCGGCCGTTGAATCCGCCGCTCTTGAAGCCGTAGGCCACCGAGGCGTAGAGCAGGGTCTCCGGCGTCACCTGGAACGACAGCCCGATCTTGGGCGACAACGAGTCCCAGCTGTCCTGGTTGAAGAGCACGGTATCGGGATAGCCGTTGGCGGGATCGCGGAGATAATCGAACTTCTTCTCCTCGTAGGAGTAGCGCAGCCCGGCGGTGAGCTTCAAGCGGTCGGTCAGAGTCAGGGTGCCGTCGCCGAAGATCGCGTAGCTGTCGTTATCGAGGTCGATAAACTCGAGATTCCCGTCGCCGAAGAAAAACAGGAGATTCGCCGGATTTCCGGCGCCGCCGAAGCACGGCATGCCCGGCGGCGCCGGGCCGGGATTACAGAGGGAATCGGGGAAGCCCAGGGGGGCATAGATCGGCCCGGGCGCGGCCTCGAGCGCTGCATAGAGATCTCCGAGGACGATCGTTTGCAATTTCGCGTTGGCGAGCTCCGAGAAATACCATGCCCCGACCAGCCAGCTGAGCCGGCCGTTGACCCCGCTCAGCTGCACCTCCTGGCTGAGCTGGTGCTGGTTCTGGTTCCAATTCGCCTCACCCAGGGGAACCGGCGAGCCGTCCGCTTCAGCGATCAGCTCGCTGGAGAAAGTCCGATAGGCGGAGATCGAGGTCAGACCAAGCGATCCGAGCTGGGCGCTGACGGTGAGCGCCACGCCATAGACGTCGTCGTTGTACAGCGTCGGGCTGGTGGCATAGGAGAGGCGTAGATCGCCGGTGAGCCAGCGTTCGTCGTACACCGGGAAGCCCGCGGCGCCCACGATCTTGTTGTAGAACTCCAGCAGCGGTGTCGGACGAACGTCGATCAGTGCTTCCTGCCGTGCATGGCCGCGGTTGCGGGTGTAGTCGGCTGCAAAATCAATCACCACGTTGCTCGTAGCAAACCAGCGCAGGGCGCCGTGGACGGCGTCACGGTTGACGTCGTCGAAGTGCTCGCCGGTTGCCAATGACGCGGTGAAACCGTCGCGATTGGCGGATGAGATCGCCAGGGAGCTCCACAGCTGATCGCGGACCAGCGGCAGATCGAGCTTGAGTCTTACGTCACGACGATCGTAGCCACCGACGATTCCGTCAACATAGCCGCCGAATCCACCGCCCGGTTTACGGGAGGTCACCGTAAGCGCGCCGCCGTTGGTGTTCTTGCCGAAAAGAGTGCCCTGCGGTCCGCGCAGCACCTCGACCCGCTCGACGTCGAGCAGGTCGAGCACGGCGCCCTGAGCGCGCGCCAGATAGACGCCGTCGACGTAGATGCCGACCCCCGGATCCGCGAACAGGGCGTTGTCGATCTGGCCGATTCCGCGAACGAATACGGTGGCCTCCGACGGCGTGCCGCCGAAGATGCCGGTCGAGCTGAAGTCGAGATTGGGGGTGAAGTCTCCGACGTCGCTCAGGTCGGTGATCGACCGCTCCTCGATCGCCTCGGTCGTGAAGGCGGTGATCGCGACCGGAGTTTCCTGGAGTTTCTCCTCGCGCTTGCGCGCCGTCACGATGATCTCCGCGGTGACGCCGCTGTAGGCGATGCGGAGCTTGTCGTCGACGGCGTCGACGGAGTAGGTGAGGCTCACTTCGCCGCTGGCCGGCACCGCAACCGAGTGCGTGGTCTCGCTTCCCGCCACCCGGATGGTGACTTGGTAGTCGCCGGCAACGTCCTCCGGGACGGCCACCAGGGTGCCGTCGCCATCCTCGTCGGTGGCCGTCTGGGTCCGGCCCTGCGGGCCGACGAGAGTCACCGTCGCACCGCCGAGGGGCTGGTGATTCTCGACGACGGTGACGATCACCGGCGCCACGGCGGATACCGGAGCCGCCGTTAGCAGGAGACACCCGCAGGCGAACGCGATCGGCGCCACCGCTGGGCACCACCAGCGGCGACCCCGTGACACGGCCAGCCTACGCCTTTGGGGAATGATGGAAGGTATGCGATCCATTGTCTGTCTCTCCTCGTTGCGATGAATGATTCCGTGCTTTCACCTCGAAGCACCTTCACCAGGGGTCCGCTGGTGGGAGGTCGTGCCCACCTGCCGGCAGCATGCCGGATCACCCGGAATAGCCGAGCGCCGGCGCCGCTTCCCCGGAAAAGAGGGCGCAAAGCTCCGGGGGTGGACGGCCTCAGCCGCAGGCAGCTGGACGAGGTCGAGAATCGCCGGCATCAGCGCGGTGGTGGTCACCGGCGTATCGATCACCAGACCGCGCGGCACCCGAGGCGGATAGCGTATCACCAGCGGCACCGAAAGGAGGTATTCGGACAGCGACCGCTCGTGGGTGAGCATGCCCCGCGCGCGTACCGCCTCGACCGCGTCTCCACCAGATCACCCTGGTAGCGGATGGCGGCGTCGGGTTACCGGGTGGTCCGCCAGCCAAACAAGTAGGTCGCCTTGAGGCGGGTTCGCGGCATGGCCGCCGTTCCCACTTCCCATTGGAACCCCGGGAGGTCAATCGATCGTGTGAGCTCCTCGAGCTCCTGCACGGTGTAGGTTCGCAGGTTGGATACGATCCCGTCAAAGAGGGCCGTCAACGGAATGACCGGAATCAGCAGCCCCCAGATCAGGTGCCGCAGGCGGAAGGGGCGGAGCATGAAGACGGTGACGACTGCCGCCATCAATGGCAGGGGAAGGGTCATCACCAGGTTGAGCCAG
>JAAEQG010001512.1 GCA_024231775.1 bacterium | reverse complement strand
GGCGAGCGCGCCACGGAGCGGGGTTGTGTTTGGGGCGACGTTGGCGGGGGACCCGGTCCGGCCCCCGGCGGGGCGCCCCCCCCCCCCCCCCCATTTTCAATACTGGTGCGCGGGTTTGGGCAGGATCGCCCGATGGGAGTGACACATCCAGCCTCGATTGTAGATGGAACGGGACACCCGCCATCTTTCGGTTAGACATAGAACCTGAGGGGTGCTGCTTTACCCATGCCTGTGGAGGCCCACCCCCGCCGTCGCAGAATGGCCCGCCGCGCTCCTAGTGCCCTCCGGGGACCCCGACCAGCTAAGGCGCGGCGGGCCTACTCATGACCCACTCGCCCCTTCACATTCCCGCCGGGTGCCCTAGCATGGGGGCATGTTCGGATTCACCCTCTCAGCCACGGACACCCGGAGCGAGGCCAGGTGCGGGCAGCTGACCACGCCGCACGGTGTGGTGGACACCCCCGCCTTCATGGCCGTCGGAACGCGCGGGGCGATTCGCGGGCTTACGCCGCGCCAGCTTCGCGAGACCGGGACCCAGATCATGCTGGGCAACACCTACCACTTGCAGGTGCGTCCCGGAGCGGACTGCGTAGCCCAGCTCGGCGGCCTGCACCGCTTCAGCGGCTGGTCAGGGCCGATCCTGACGGATAGCGGCGGCTACCAGGTCTTCTCCCTATCCCGCATAAACAAGATCACCGACGCGGGTGTGGAGTTTCAGTCTCACTTTGACGGAGCCCGAATGTACCTCGATGCCGCCACCTCCATCGCCATCCAGGAGCAGCTCGGGGCCGATCTCATCATGGCATTCGACCAGTGCGCGCCGCTTCCCAGCCCCCGATCCGAGATTGTTCGGGCGGTGGAGCGCACGGTGCGCTGGGCGGAGGAATGTCGGCGGGTCCATCAGCGGCCGGATCAGTGGCTCTTCGGGATCGTCCAGGGCGGGCTGGATCTGGACCTGCGTGCCGATTGCGCCCGCCGCCTGCTGGAGATCGGATTCGACGGATATGCCATGGGGGGGCTGTCGGTGGGGGAGACCCACGAGGAGATGATCGAGGTCCTGACCCACGTCACCCCTACGCTCCCCGCGGATCGTCCGCGCTACCTGATGGGGGTGGGCACGCCCAAAGACCTCGTTGAGAGCGTACGCCGCGGGATTGACCTCTTCGATTGTGTGCTACCCACCCGCAACGGTCGAAACGCCCACGTTTTCACCGCCCAGGGAAGCCTCAAACTGCGTAATCAGCAGCATCGTCTGGCGGAGGAACCGCTCGAGGCGGGCTGCGACTGCTACACCTGTGCTCACTTCAGCCGGGCCTACCTGCGTCATCTGTTCATCACCGGGGAGATGCTGGGGCCGACCCTGGCTTCGATCCACAACCTGCGCTTCTTCCAGCGGTTGATGGGGCGAATAAGAGATTTGATTCGCTCCGGTGGTTTGGAGAGAATCTCCGCGGAGTTTCCGGTCGTCGCCGGAACGGCGGAGCAGGAGTGAGGCGCGGCACGTATGACCGTCACGGCGAGGGGATGGGCAGGGTGTAGCCTTGGCCATCCCGACCTGCCCGGCATGGCCACTGAGGAGAAGACATGGATGCGATCGTGATGATGTTGGCGGATAGTGCACCGGCTGGAGCACCGAAGGGCGGCCCGGGCGGCGGGGTCATGATGTTCGGGTTGATCCTGATGATGGGCGTGTTCTTCTTCGTGATGATGCGGGGTAATCGCTCGCAGCAGAAGAAGAAGGAGAACATGATCAACGCGATGAAGAAGAACGACCGGGTGATGACCATCGGCGGCGTCATCGGGACTATCGTGTCGGTCAAAGAGAACGAGATCGTCCTGAAGGTGGACGAAGCCTCCAACACGAAGATGACCTTCATCAAACGGGCAATTCAGCAGGTGATTTCCGAAGATGATGACCTCAGCGTCGCTAACCGCGAGCCTCGCTGAGATCGGCGATACGATACCCGGAGCGCATACCCGTCCGCGGAGAGTCCAACCGCCGAGGTTCCTCAACGGTGGTTGCGGACGTGCTTCGCCAACTGTTCGAGCAGCGCCGGATGCGCCTGGGGGCCGCCGGCAAAGAAGGGATAGTTGGCCTCGGCGCACGAAGCCATATCGACCGGAAAGAGCGCTCCACCATCGAGATCCGTGCAGGCACCGCCGGCCCGTTCAATGAGCAGCGCTCCGGCAGCCATATCCCAGATCCGACAGTCCTTGGCGTAGGCGATGTCCAGCCCCCCACTGGCCACCAGAGCAAGATGAATGGCCGTAGCCCCGAGGTTGCGCACCGCCCAACGTCTCAGCCAGGGGACAACCACATCCTGAGTAGCGTGGTGGGCTCCAAGCTGGGCGCCGACGAGCAAGTTAGTGTCCAACGGACGCAGCGAGGCTTGCAGGGAGACGCCGTCAAGCTCAGCCGGTCCGTCGGCGGTGGCGACGAACAACTGCCCGGTATGATGCCACCGGATGACACCTACGACCGGAGTACCGTGTTCCATCACCGCGATCGAAGTGGCGAATACGGGAAAACGGCGGGCGTAGTTGCGCGTCCCGTCGATGGGATCGATCACCCAGCAATAGGGCGCTCGCCCGGGGTCCGGCGGAACTGTGTCCGGAGAGAGGCGCTCTTCCGCGACAATCGCGTGGTCCGGATGGCGCTCCAGGATGCGGCGCGTCAGCATGTCCTGCACGGCCAGATCCGCGCTGGTCACCTCCGACCCGTCACTCTTAGCGGACACCTCCGCAGTACCGAAGGCGTTGCCCGCCATCCGGCCGGCCTCCGCGCCAAGCTCGGCTGCGAACCCCGCTAGCTCCTGTAGAATGGTCTTCCCCATGAAGGCCCATCATACCGGAACGGGGACTCGACACCAGGGACGGGCGCGGTCGCCACGACATCGAACACTGTTTTCCCGTACGCATCGTTGGCCTGCGGGCGAAACGCGCGGTATGTTAACAGTAGGTGCCGGGCGCCTCCACCGCGCCGAGAGCGCGGGGGCGCTACGACGTGCAAGTCAAACCGGGCGGACCGTGGAAAGGACGGTGTACCGTGAAACTCGCCACTCTGCTGGAGGAACGCGGCGTTCCATTCGAGATCACCACTCATCCCGCAGCCTATACCGCCCAAGGCTTGGCTGCTGAGGAGCATGTTTCCGGATATGCCGTCGCCAAACCGGTCGTGGTGAAGACCCGGGCAGGCTTCGTCATGTGTGTGCTTCCGGCGTGCGCTCGGTTGGATCTGGAGACGCTGCGGCACGCACTGAAGGACGATAGGCTGCGCCTGGCTACCGAGGCGGAGATGGCAGGAGTCTTCCCCGACTGCGAGCTCGGAGCGGAACCCCCGCTGGGCGACATCTTCGGGATGGAGACCATCATGGACGATTCGCTGCAGGGCGAGGAATCACTGCTGTTCCAGGCTGGCACACACACTGAAGCGGTCAAACTCCGCCGCACCGACTACGTCAAAGCAGCCCATCCACAAGTGGAGTCTATCGCTCGGTATTGGTAGGCCCCATCACACATCCCTCGCAGTAGCCGGTGGTTGCGCCGGGTGCCGTGGGCAAACTTGTTTGCCCGTGGTCTGGTTGGCTCGCCACACGGGTGAGCACAGCTCACCCATGCCACCCGCGGTCAGCCGTACCACCCACGATCAGTAGCGGCCGGCGTCCCCGCCGGCCGTCGGCCTGCGAGACGCAGGCCGC
>JAAEQG010001511.1 GCA_024231775.1 bacterium | reverse complement strand
TGGCGCGAGTATCAGAGTGAGCGGGTGTTGGTGATGCACAATGTCACGGGCAGCGCACAGGACGTGGCCGTAGAGGATCGCTCTTACGTGGATTTGCTAACTGAGCAGAGTTACTCGGGCAAGCTGACCCTGGCTCCCTATCAGTATGTTTGGCTCGTGTGAGGGTAACGGATATGGTTCTTCAAGTGCAAGATCTGGTGAAACGGTACGGCGATTTCGTGGCCGTGGACAAGCTCTCTTTCCAGGTGGAGCAAGGAGAGATATTCGGCCTGCTGGGGCCGAACGGGGCGGGCAAGACGACCACCATCCGCGTCATTATGGACATTTTTGCCCCCGACGAGGGCAGCGTGACAGTGCTGGGCCAGCCGCCGAGCCAGGCCAAGGGGCGGGTGGGCTATCTGCCGGAGGAACGGGGCCTGTACCGCAATCTAAAGGTGCTGGATACGCTCGTCTACCTGGCCGAGTTGAAGGGGGTTGCCCGGTCGGCGGCGCGGGAGCGGGCGATAGAGTTGCTGGAACGGATGCAACTGGACGAGTGGGCCAAACGCAAGGTCAAGGACTTGAGCCAGGGCATGCAGCAGCGGCTCCAACTCGTCGCCAGCCTGATCCACGACCCGGAGGTGCTCTTTCTGGACGAGCCGTTCCAGGGCCTGGACCCGGTCAACGTGGAGCGGGTCAAGGGTTTTGTGGCCGAGCAGCATCAGGAGGGCAAGACGATCGTGCTCAGTTCGCATCAGATGAATCTGGTGGAGGCGCTGTGCGACCGGATTTTGCTGATGGACCGGGGGCGGGCGGTGCTCTATGGGCCGCTGGAACAGATCAAGCGGGAGTACGCGCCCAACTTTATCCGCGTCAGCGTTTCCCACGTGCCCGATGGCCTGCCCGGCGTGGTGGAGGTGGAGCCGGACGATGGCGCGTTCAACCTGGGTCTGGCGGAAGGGGCGAATCCCCAGGATGTGCTGCGGGCGCTGCTGGACCGGGAGGTGGAGGTCCGGGCGTTCGAGGTATCGCCGGTGCCGCTGGAGGATATTTTCGTGGCCGTGGTCGGCGGCGCGGAGGAGGTGAACGATGGATTGGCATAAAGTCTGGGTGGTCGCCCGCCACGAGTATCTGGTCAACGTGCGGCGGGCCGGGTTCCTCATTAT
>JAAEQG010001510.1 GCA_024231775.1 bacterium | reverse complement strand
TCTGGTCCGGTTGGATCCAGTCGTTGCTGTAGGGAAGCTCTCGCCCGTGGGCGTAGTAGCCCATGAGCACGTCCTCCTCCAGGGTTGCTCCGGAGTGAACCACGCCGCTGGTGGCGGACTGCGGATCGGAGAGTTCGATCCGCCCACCAGCCACCGCGTAGACCGGGCTTTGAACGCTGGGGTCGTGGAAGAGCAGCGGAGTCGGCAGTAGCCGTCCGCCGGCCAGACTCTTGGCCGCCCCGAAGGTTGATACGTGAACGTCGATGCGGTCGCCTTCCCGGCCTCCGGTCTCGGGCGTAGCCGCATCGACGAAGACGATAGCGACGTTCTTGGTGTCCTTGAGTTCTTCGAGGCTCTGGATGGGGTTGGCGTAGCTCTTCAACGCCTCTGCCAGGGGGCGCATGGCTGACGCATAGTCATCGCCGTCCCCCGTGCCGTTCAGGCCCACTACCAGCCCCATACCCATCAGGCGGTTGACCCGCTGGCCTTTGAGATGGGTTACGTCGCCGACCCGGGCGATGACGTCCGCCGCACGTACGGACCCGACCGCGGTCAACGCTATCATCATGGCGATTCCAACAGGGCGGAACATGCTGCTCTCCACTTCAGAAGGGTTTGGTCTTGTCCAGGATCTTCTGCAGCCAGCCTCTGCTGGATCCATCATGGACGGCGCCGCTGTTCTTCACTCGCAGGTTCAAGTCTGCCAGTTGCGTGCTGAGCACGGTGTTGCCTGCGGTGACGTCTATGCTGCGACACGTTCCGGTCAGGGTCATGACCGCGATCTCATCCTCGAAGACCTGCCGACTGCGGGCCTCCAGGACCAGGTTCCCGTTCGGTTTGACATCGATGATCTCCGCGGTGACCCGGGCGGTGAGTCGGTCTTCGCGGTCCTTTTTGGCTTTGTTCTTCAGCTCGGTTTCCAGGGAGTACTCGATGTTGGGCTTTCCCCGGCGGAAGGCGGCGGCCCCCAGCCCTCCATCGATGAAGTTGAGAAACGAATCGATCTTGCTCTCGATTTCCGCCTCCTTCTTGCTGTCCACCGACCCGTCACTCTCATACTTGGTCTGCTGCCGGACGATCACTGTGACCAGATCGTGTATCCGGTGTTTCCTTGGCGGTTGGATCTTGACTGCGAACAGCGAGTGTTGCTCCAGCGTTGGGTTGCCCGGGTACTCGGTGTCCTCCCGCCCGGGGTCCTCCTTAACCTCCTCCGGCGGCAGACGCTTGGACAGCGATGTCGTCTGTGCGTTCGTTACGCGGTCACCGAACGCGACAACCAGCGCAACCGCGAATAGAACGCGCCATGCCGTCCCCCGGCGAGCCGTAGGCCTTGGCCCGCCCGGACTCACGCCGCCGCGGTACAGCGGCCCCCCGTCACCGCGTTCGTGCCGAACCGTCATCATCGACCTCCCTCGGCAACAAGCACGTCCTTGGATCCCTCCAGCACTGCCTCACCCACCTCGACCCGCCGAGGCCCCACGACACGTCCGATGATGCCCGTCTTGCGTCTTCCCGAAGCATGCAGGGAGACCAATGCGCCAAAGTCACCGTCCTCGCTCACCTTTGCCGCCGTCTTCACGGTGACGGCTCCGAATCGAGAGTACACCTCGACGATCTGCCCTCGACGCACCAGCGGAACCCGCTCCAGATCGCGACTGTCCAGCAGCTCCCCCGGTCGCACGAAACGCCGGGCCCGCAGGCCGATCACCTCGGCGGGGTCCGTTATGCCCAGGCGGTCCGTTCGGGTGAAACGCTGAGGCATCAGTTGAACATCCTGGGGTTGCACTGTGCCTCCGCGATTCAGCGGACGCCGGGTGGTCACTACCTCACGAAGCAGGGCAACACTCACGACCATCGGGATTCGCTGCACTTCCGAGGTCCCCCGGAGCACCACCACCCTCAGTTGGATCAGCCCCAGCACCGGTCCTGGAGGTTGGTGGATGCGGAAGGTGAACTCCGGTCCGGACAGGTCCAACACCTGCTCGGCGGTTCGCCCGAAGCTGATGTCTGCGCTGCCGCCATAGACGGACAACTGGTTGTCGAAGTACTCGGTCACGGTGCTACGCAGAGTGCTCTCGCCGGTTCGGCGGGGGGATGCGTTCTCGAGGTTCTTCGCCGAGCTTCCGATCGGACGTGCGTTGGCCACCGACGTGGGACGCCGAACGGCGCACTCCGCTGCTCCTTTGACGATGATCCGGGCTCGGTTGATCCCGCTCCGGGACAGAGCCTTGCGGACGTTCGACAGGGCAACCGGACGCGATCCGCCCGGCGTAGGAGCCGTGGCGACCACCAACTCGTGGAGTGACTCGGCGGTGGTCGGCTCGAAGCCCGCCACCTGGGCGATGTCGCCCAGCAGGATCACATCCTCGATCACCACCGCTTCGGGCCACAGCTTGATGACGCCGCGCTGCCCGCCGCCGGCTGCCGCAGACGCAGTAGCCAACAACAGCAGGGCGGTCGCGCACTGCGCGCCCCGGAGACCACGTTGCCGCGGTGCTCCCTGGTGAGAGATTCTCCGCCGCCCCCGGAAGAACGTATCACTCGTGTTTCTTGTCGCTGCGTTCATCGTGAGTTCACTCTCCGCGGATGGCCGGGTTCCATGCTAGCTCGTGCCCGCCGCCTCACTATCGCCGCACCAGATTGGTCACCACCTGGAGGGCTTGGTTGGCGCTTTGAATCGATTGGCTGTTCAACTCGAAGGCGCGTTGCGTCCGGATCAGGGCGACCAGTTCGCGGACGGGATCCACGTTGCTCATCTCCAGAAACTTGCTTTGAAGACTGCCCATTCCGTCTTGCTGAGGCGGACCGGACACCGGGGCGCCCGACGCACCGGTCTCTTCGTAGAGGTTGTGGCCGATCTGCTTGAGCCCTTCAGGGTTGACGAACCGGGCCAGCTCGATCTGGCCGACGGCGTTCAGCGTGGGGGCTCCTTGCTGGCGGGCCAGCACCTGGCCGTTGCGGGTGACGTTGATCTCCACCGCGTCCGTCGGAACCTGGATCTGCGGTTCGAGCATCGAGCCGTCACTGTTGCCCAGCACCAGCGTACCTTCGGAGTTTCTGGTGAAGTTGCCCGCACGCGTGTAAGCGGTGATCGGGTCGCCGTTCTGAATGGTGGTCACCTGGAAGAAACCGTCGCCTTCGATCATCAGGTCCAGCGGGTTCGTGGTGCTGTCCACCGAGCCTTGCGCGAAGTTCAACTGGGTGCCCGACTCCGCCACCCCCAGACCAACCTGGATACCATGGGGGATGGGCTCTTCCTCGGTGTTGAGCACGCCCGGTTCGCGGCGGGTCTGGTACAGCAGGTCCTCAAAGTTGACTCGTGAGCCTTTGAAGCCCAAGGTATTGACGTTGGCCAGATTGTTCGCGGTGACGTCGAGCGCCGTGTCCAGAGCCTTCATCCCCGACGCCGCGGAGTGCAGTGCTAGAATCGCCATGTATGTTCATCCTTAACTAACTCGCCCGACCGTGTTCACAGCCTGGCCGACGGTCTGGTCTTGCAGCATAATCATGCGCGCGTTCAGGTCGTGGGCCCGGGTGGCTTCGATCATCTCCACCAGCCCGGTGATGGGGTTCTGAGCGGAGGACTCCACGTACCCGCCGTGGACCTTGCTGTTCTGCGCCGCCGTCGGCTGGGCTCCGGTGGACTCGAACAGGTTTCCACCCACCTTTCGCAGCGTCTGACGGTCGGCAAACTCGACGATCCCGAGCTTCGCCACTTGCGTTTCGTCCTGGGAAATTGTTCCGTCTTGGCTGATGGTTATCTTCCCTCCGGCGGGATCGAGCGTGATTGGGCTACCGGAATCGTCCAGCACTCGGGCTTGGCCGTCACCGGCTACCATGACCACTTCGCCGGCGGGATTGAGCGTGAAACGGCCGTCGCGGGTGAACCGCGGTTCGCCGCTCTCGAGCACGCTGAAGAACCCCTCACCCTCGATGGCGGCGTCAAGCCCCGATTCCGTTCGGGCCAGCCCACCTTGTCCGAAGTCCGTATACGTGGGACGGACCCAGTTCCCGCCGCTTAGTCGATCGAGCAGGCGGTGGCCCCAGCCAAGTCCGTCCGCGCTGCTCTGAGCTTCGACTTGGCGTTCGTGGATCACTGCCAGATCACGCTTGAATCCGGGCGTCTCCACGTTCGCCAGATTGTTGGTGACGATATCCTGGCGGTACTGGTTCACTTGCAGCCCGCCGGCAGATAGCCAAAGCCCGTAGGTCATCTCTTGACTCCCGGGGATCGTCCGATCTACCCCAGCGCGACGCCGGAGTAACCGATCCAGGTCAGTTCTCGAACTGCGCAGCCGCGGCGCCGTCGTTGTCCGTCACCCGTGCGTCATGCGCGGACGATTCGACCGCGGCGGATGCGACCTGACGGATGAACTCACCCAGGTCTATCCAGTCGTGGAGACCTCTGCGGGCTCGGTTCTGGGGCGGTCCCAACTCCGCTGGCTGAGCGTATACCATGCGCACACCTCACGTGGTTCGAGACGAACTCTGTTCCTCGCGAAGTGCATGAACAACCCCCGTGCCACAACCGCCGCCGAGTTCGTCAGCAACTGCGGGGAGCCTGCCTTAACCTGCGTGAGCAGCGGGAGTTACAGAAAACAGAGATGTGCTCCGACGGACGTGGCCCAAGTTCGCCCGGCCGACGAACGGCGCAGGAACCGCCGAACCCCACGGCAATCCCTGCTGCCCAAACGCCCGCGGTGAAGCCTGGGTGCCCGTCCTTTGCCGCAGCAAAGGGTGGGGGCTCACTGTATTGCGCAACGGGGGAAGTTCCCATCCTTTCCTTTCAGAGAGGATGGGGCACCCGCACAACGGACTCAGGCAGGCTCTTGGGCGAGGCTGCGGATTTCGGCGAGGACGTCGGGCAGGGGGATCTTCCGGGCGTCTTTTTCGCCGCGACGCTTGACTTCGGCTGCTCCTTCGGCGAGCCCGCGCTTGCCGATGACCACCCGGAGAGGGATGCCGATCAGGTCGGCGTCTTTGAACTTGAAACCGGGTCGGGCATCGCGGTCGTCCAGGAGGACCTCCAAGCCCGCCGATTCCAGTTGATCGTGCAAGTCGCGGGCGGCTTTTTGCACCGCCTCGTCGCGGGCATCCAGCGCCACAATCTCCACGGCGAACGGGGCCATCGAGATCGGCCAGCGGATCCCGTCGTCGTCATGAAACGCTTCGATGGCCGCCGCCATGATCCGGTTCAACCCGATTCCATAGCAACCCATAATCAACGGGCGGGCTGATCCGTTCTGGTCGAGGAAGGTGGCTCGCATGGCGTCGGAGTACTTCGTACCCAGCTTGAAGACGTGCCCGACCTCGATGCACTTCTCGAAGATCAGCGGTTCGCCCGCGGGGCTGCGATCACTCTCGACGGCGTAGCGGATGTCCGCCACCTCCGTAGTCTCAAAGTCTCGCCCCGGGTTGACTCCGGTGAGGTGATAGTCCGTCTTGTTAGCTCCGGTGACGGCGTTGCGCATGACCGTAACCGCCTGGTCCGCGATGACCCGGACCTCGAGCCCCACCGGACCGGCGAACCCTACGTCCGCCCCGGTGACCTTCTGGATAGTCGCGGGGGAAGCCATGTTCAACTGGACGCCGCCCGCCGCCCGGGCCAGCTTCATCTCGTTGGCTTCATGGTCGCCGCGGACCAGCGCCACCAAAGGGCCGTCCTCGGTCTCGTAGATCAGAGTCTTGACCATGTTCTCCGGTTTGCACTTGAGGAAGCGGGAGACCTCCTCAATGGTGCAGATCCCGGGCGTGTGGACTTCGCCCAGCTCTTCGAGTTCGGCCGTATCCTCGGTGGGTAGTGGAGCGGTCGTCGCCCGTTCGAGGTTTGCGGCGTAGGTCCCCTCAGCGCTGCGTACCAGGTAGTCCTCGCCGGCGTCGGTGACCACCATGAACTCGTGCGACGCATCGCCCCCGATCGGACCGGACTCGGCTTCGACCGCCACGTAGGGCAGTCCGCAACGCTCGAAGATCCGGCAGTAGGCCTGGTACATGCGCTCATAAGCGGCGTCCAGACTGGGCTTGTCCGCATGGAACGAGTAGGCGTCCTTCATGTGGAACTCGCGGGTGCGCAGGACGCCGCTCTTGGGTCTGGCCTCGTCGCGGAACTTGGTCTGGATCTGATAGAGCGTCAGGGGCAATTGCTTGTAACTGTTGATATAGGCCCGCACCGTATCGGTGATGACCTCCTCGTGGGTCGGCCCGAGCACCGTGCCTCTGCGGAAGGGCTTGTCCGCCAGACGCACGAGGGTATCGCCCATCGCCTCGACCCGCCCGGTCTCCTCCCACAGCTCGACGGGGTGCATGGCCGGCATGTGCAGCTCGACCCCGCCCGCGGCGTTCATCTCTTCTCGGATGATCTGCTCGATCTTGCGCAGCGTGCGGTATCCGAGGGGGAGGTACGTGTACGCACCGGCAGCCACCTGGCGAATCAGCCCGGCCCGGATCATCAACTGATGAGACGGAACGGTGGCGTCAGCCGGAACCTCTTTTGACGTCGGAATGAAGAACTTGGTCCATAGCATGGAGGTTTGATAACGCTTCGCCGGGTCGTTTGCAAGGCGCGGACGGCTTGTTTGCGGGCGGCGAATGATGTACACCAAGCCCCGGGTCGAGTTATCGGTCGACCGGCCCAGGCGAAGACGCCCGCCGGTATGAGGCCGGCTGAATCGGTTTGCCAGCCATTAGGTGGGTGGTGTCGATAGCCAGTCCCGCGTTGGGTCAGGGACCTCGAGGAGTGCAGCGTATGGGAACGACCGCTTCGCGATGTGAAATCGAGGTTCGGGTGCGGTATGCGGAGTGCGACGCGATGGGCTATCTGCACCACGCCCGGTACTTCGAGTACTTCGAGCTGGCGCGCACCGAACTGCTGCGGAACCGCGGGTATCGCTACCGCGATCTGGAGCGCGAGGGCGTCTTCTTTGTGGTGGCCAAGACCGAATGCCGGTTCAAGCGCCCGGTGCGCTACGACGACCTGACCACGATCATGGCGGAGGTCACCAGATCGACGAGGGCCCGCCTCGAGCATCGCTATGAAATCGTCGTCGATGGCGTGGTCTGTTGCGAGGCGACCTCGACGCTGGCCTGCGTCGGGCGCGATGGGCGCCCCCGGCTCATGCCCGAACACCTCTGGCCGGAGGAGGCGGACGGAGGGACTCACGGCCACTGAACCCGGCGATGTAGCGTCCCCCTTGTGGGTGACGAGGAGCACGGTTCCGCCAACTCCATCAGAGCCCCGAGCGCCAGCGAGCGGGTCCAAGGTCCAACGATACGCCCACGAACAGCCCGCGCTGACGTTTGGGCTTCTGATGGGTGCATCCCATTTAGGGTGGCATGGGCAAACTTGTTTGCCCGTGTTGGACTATCCACGGGCAAGCTGCTGCTTGCCCATGCCACCCTCGCCAGTTTCTGCCACCTTGTTCGGGATGCACCCGCTTCAGATGGGGCACCAGTGGATCGGTTGACAGGCGTTCGGGCGCTGGTTAGCGTGGGCTGGACAGTCCTTCAGGTCTGTCTCATGGCGGTGGGACAGGCTGCTTCCACCGCACAACGGGGCGTATTGAACAACCGATGGCTGGCGAACCGGTTCGGGGGCTTGGCGCGCGGCAACCCCGAGGGAAGGGTGAATCTTGAGCAGACCAGTTGAACACACATGCGTGGTGGGTCTGACTTGGGGCGACGAGGGCAAGGGTAAGGTCATCGACCTGCTATGTTCCCGCTTCGACGAGGTGGTGCGCTACAACGGCGGCGCCAACGCCGGACACACCGTTTGGGTGGGTGAGCAGCGGTTCGCGCTTCACCTGGTTCCCACGGGCATCCTGCGTCCCCGGGCGACCGCGGTGATCGGTCCGGGGGTGGCGTTGGACCCGTTGGTGCTCCTCGATGAGATCAGTGAGCTACGTTCCCGCGGAGTGCGCGTGGCGGACAATCTGAAGATCAGCGATCGCGCCCATGTGGTGACGGTCTACCACAAGCTCGAGGATGCTTTGGGTGAGTCGCAGGCCGGTGGAGGAGGGCGAATCGGTACGACGTCGCGGGGCATCGGCCCATGCTACGCGGACAAGATGCGGCGATACGCAGCCGTCCGTGTGTGTGATCTGCTGGACGAGCGACGTCTCGCCCAATTGGTGGGATCGATCGTGCCCCTCAAACGCCGGCAGTTCACCGCCCTATATGGTACCGACGGCGGGCTCAATGCGGAGGGGGTCCTGGAAGAGCTGGCCATCGCCGCGGCGGAGCTTCGCCCGCACGTGTGCGATACCGGAGCTTACGTACGCGGGCGGATCGCGTCGGGGGCCAAGGTGCTCTTCGAGGGAGCCAACGGGGTCATGCTGGATATTGACCACGGAACCTACCCCTACGTGACCTCGAGCAGTACCGGACCGCATGGCGTGCCCGGCGGAGCGGGCGTTCCCGCGGCAACCGTTCGCGACGTCGTCGGCGTCACCAAAGCCTACACGACTCGCGTGGGCGAAGGTCCGCTGGTCAGCGAACTACCCGGCGAAGACGGCGATCGGATTCGTGAGCGCGGGCGGGAGTACGGGACCACCACCGGTCGACCGCGCCGCTGCGGATGGCTGGATGCGGTGGCGCTGCGCTATGCTGCCGAACTGGTGGGCGCCACCGAGCTGGCGATGATGCACTTGGACACGCTCAGCGGTTTCGAGAAGGTGGGTATCTGTATAGCCTATGAGATCGACGGCCACCCGGTCGACACCGTCTTGGCGGACGCCAGTCTGCTCGAGCGGGCTGCTCCGGTGATCGAGTACTGCCCGGGATGGTCGGAGGAGATCCGCGGAATCCGCGATTACCAGGAACTGCCGGCGGCTGCGCAAGCTTACGTCGCCCGTATTGAGTCACTGAGCGGATGCCCGGTGACGCTCATAGGTACCGGACCGGGCCGCAGCGAGTGCATTTGCCGGGGACGGCGCGAGGGGTTGGCTACGGCGGACCAGGGAGGCGAAGCCCATGCCTGACGCTCGGCGAAAGGCGTTTGAAGCCCTGGGCGTACCCCGCGAGTCGATCCCGCGGCACGTCGCGATCATCATGGATGGGAACGGCCGGTGGGCCAAGGAACGCGGTTTGCCCCGCATCCGCGGGCACGAAGCCGGAGCGAAGATGGTCCGCGAGATCGTCACTGAGTGTGCCCGGCTCGAGCTGGAAGCCCTGACCCTCTACAGCTTCAGCACCGAGAACTGGAGCCGACCGCAAGAGGAGATCGACTTCCTGATGGAGTTGTACGGTCGCTACCTCGTCGCCGAGCGGCCGGAGATCATGGAGAACAACGTACGCCTCGTCCACATCGGGCGCCGCCAAGGTCTGCCCGACCACGTCCTGCGCGAGATGGACCTGACCCTCGAAGCCAGCGCCGCCAACTCCGGTCTGCGACTCTGCCTGGCACTTAACTACAGCTCGCGCGTGGAGATCGTCGACGCCGTGCGCCACATCGCCGGGGAGGTGCAGGCGGGGCAGTTGCAGGTGGGCGATATTGATGAGCAGTGCATCGCGGATTCGCTGTATACCGGCGGCCTGCCCGATCCGGACTTGTTGATCCGCACGGCGTCGGAGCACCGGGTCAGCAACTTCCTGCTGTGGCAGATCAGCTATGCGGAATTGCACGTGTGCGATGTCTACTGGCCGGATTTCGGGGTGGAATCGCTTCGCCAGGCGATCCGTGACTATGCCCGACGCGAGCGCCGCTACGGCGCCTTGGCATCCGCCGGAAAGGGCACCAAGTGACGCGGATAACTCTGCGACCGACCATGATCGGGCGGCTGGCGCTCATCGCCGCGTCGCTGATGACCTGTGGATGTGGCGTAGACCTTGCCTACTTGATGCCGGTCGTCGCTGGACAAGTGGACCTGCTGCTGGCTGCGTTGCCGGTGGATGAGGCGATAAGTAGCGGGCGTCTGACCGAGGCGCAGACCGCCAAGCTCAGTTTGCTTCGCGAAGCCCGCGAGTACGCCGGGCGCGAAATGGGCTTGAACACCGTCGACAACTACACGCTCTTCTACGACGGGGGCGACGGACCGGTGGCGTACAACGTCTCCGCCTCGCTCAAGCACCGCTTCCACGCTCGGAAGTGGTCCTTTCCCTTTGTAGGTGTGCTCCCCTACCTGGGGTTCTTCGACTATGGGCCGGCGAAAGCCAAGCTGGATGAACTGGCAGCCGAGGGCTACGACGTGTTCATGTATCCGGTGGACGCCTACAGCACCCTCGATTACTTTCCGAACCCCATCCTCTCTCCAATGCTCAACCGCGACGACATCTCCCTGGTGGACACCGTAATACACGAGCTGCTGCACAGCACTGTGTGGCACGCCAGCGACGTCACCTTCAACGAGAGTCTGGCTACGTTCGTAGGCCGAACCGGTGCGGTCGAGTTCTTCGCCGCCATGTATCCGGAAGATCCCGGCCGCGTGCAAGCCGTCATCGAGCACTACGAGGACACCGATCGCTACAACAGTTTCATCTTCGAGCTATACAACGAGTTACAGGCCTTCTACGCCGGCGACGCCAGCCAGGATGAGAAAATCGCCGGGCGCGAGGCGGTCTATCAAGCCGGGCGCGAGCGCTTCGTCGCCGAGTTTCAACCGCTGATGCACCACCCCGAGCGGTACGACTGGGTCGCCACCTTGCCGACCAACAACGCATGGATGTTGGGCAACTACCGCTACAACCTCGACCTGGACATCTTCGCTCAGGTGCACGAAGCCACTGGCGGCGGGTGGCCCGAGACCCTGGCGGTGTTCCGGGCTGCGGCGGCTGCGGATGATCCCGCCGCCGCTCTGCGAGCGTGGCTGACGGATGGGGGCGGAGAAACTGCCAACCGGCGAATTTCCGAGGGCGAGCCCTCCCTGGGTTTGGACCACCCGGTTTCGTCCCCCTCGACGCCCCGTGGACCCTGTCCGCGCGCCACCAGCCTCATCGATCCGCGGTGAAGGGGTTGGGAGCGACATCGTTCTCGGCTGTAGCGCGGGTGCCCCGTCCTTTGCGCAGCAAAGGGTGGGTTTGCCGAATGACGCGATGGAGCACCCCGCCCAGAGAACCACGCTCGCCCCCTTGGTTGCGGCTGAAGACCGCGCCAAGTCTTTGCGCTCACGGTTGATCCAGGTCATGGCGTTCTGGCCGAAGACCCGATAATACAGGCGACGGTGTGCATGGAGACGCATTTGCGACTGGTACTGTTAGCAGCCCGGGAAGCGGGGTTGGCGACTTTGCGCGCCTTGGCGGAGGATCGCCGCCACCGGGAGGTCTGCGCGGTCTACACCCATCGCCGCCGACCGCTCTCGGAGGATCCGCAGCGCAGTGAACGACCGGAGTTCGCCGAGTATGTCGAGCTGGCGAGAGGCTTGTCGATCCCGTTGCACGTGGTGGACACCCGCGCCGAGGCCCGGACTCTGGCGGGGCTCGAGGCATATCAACCGTTTGACGTGCTGTTGAGCGTGAGCTGGCGGTTCGCGGTTCCGGCAACGATGCTCGGCTGGCCACGCGTAGCCCCGATCAACCTGCATCGCGGACGGCTGCCGGACTACGCCGGTACAGAACCCGTGCGCCGGGCGCTCGAAGCGGGCGACCGCTCGGTGGTGGTGACCGCGCATCGGATGATTGAGGAGATCGACGCCGGGCCGGTGCTGACCGAGCGAACCCACCCAGTGGGCGTCCGGTGCGGACCGACCCTGGCAGACGACGTGGAGCGGATCAAGAGCGAGTTACTTCCGCTGTACCCCGAGGTCGCCTTCGAGGCGCTCGAGCTGGCGGTGGAGGAGCAACGTACCCGCGCCCCGGGGTGAAGCGAGTCTGGTGAGGCTGAACCATGAAGGGATTCTGCGAACAGCTCGGGTTGCCGGAAGGACACGTCTTCGTCATCGGCGAAGCCGGTTCCAACTGGCGGATGGGCACGCCCGAACGAGATCTGAAGATGGGCTTCGAGCTGATCGACGTCGCCGTCGATGCCGGCTGCGATGCGGTGAAGTTCCAGGTGTACCGTCCGGAGACGGTGTACGTCCCCAACGCCGGCGGAAGCGACTACCTTGCGCAGAACGGAATCAGCGAGTCGATTACAGACATCTTCCGCGACCTGTCCATGCCCTACGAAATGATCCCCCAGCTAGCCGAGCGCTGCCGCGACCGCGGGATAGTGTTCATGGCCAGCGCCTTCAGCGTACGGGACGCCGGGCAGGTCGATCCACACACACCGGTTCACAAGGTGGCGTCCTACGAGATTAGCCACGTACGTTTGCTGGAGTACCTCGCCTCGACGGGCAAACCTCTGATCCTCTCCACCGGAGCGTGTGATCCGGAGGATATCGAAATAGCGCTGAAGTGCCTGGGCGATGCGGGCGGCGGCGGGGTCTGCCTGATGCAGTGTACCGCCAGCTATCCGGCGGAAGTCGCCAGCTTGAATCTGCTGGCTCTGTCCACTCTGGCGGAGCAGTTCGGTCTGCCGGTGGGCCTGTCGGACCACAGTCGCGATCCGGTGTTAGCCCCGGTCATGGCGGTCGCTCTAGGGGCGCGGGTGATCGAGAAGCACTATACCCTCAGCAACCTCCTGCCCGGACCCGATCATGCGTTCGCCGTCGAGCCCGCCGAGCTGAAGACCATGGTCGCAGCGATCCGTCAGGCGGAGCAAGCCCGGGGCAGCGGAGTCAAGGAAGTGCTGCCCGCGGAGCGCGAGCTACGCTTCTACGCCCGCCGTGGCCTACAGGTGACCTGCCGGGTCGAACCCGGTGCGGTGCTCGAAGAAGGGGTGAACTTCGACATCCTCCGGCCGGGCAAGCAGCGTCTGGGGATTCACCCGCGGATGATCGAACACGTCGGCGGTCGCCGGGCTACCCGGCGAATCGAGATCGGAGACGGGATTCAGGAGGGGGACTATGAGTGAGACTTGGTCTGCCGTGGCGTTCGATCTGGACGGTACGCTGGTGGACTCGCTACCTGCTTTGCGTCGTGCCTATGACGCGTTTCTGGGTGCCCATGGCGCGGTGGGCAGTGATGAGGAGTTCGCCCTGCTCAACGGCCCGAACATGGCCGGCATCGTGGCCTACCTGAAAGAGGCCCATCGCCTCTCCCCGCCACAGGAGGAGTTGCTGAGCGCGTACTATGGTTACGCGGAAGAGGTCTACCGCACGGAGGTCGGGCCTGTTTCAGGAGCGGGCGCACTGCTCGACTGGGTCCGAGACCAAGGGATGGATGTCGCCCTGGTGACCTCCTCACCGCGCCAGGCGGTGACGGGCGTGCTAGCCCGTTTGGGGTGGACCGAGCGTTTCAGGGTCGTCGTGTGCGGGGACGAAGTCCCCGAAGCCAAGCCCGACCCCGCCGTCTATCGCCTGGCTTGCGCCCGGGGCGAGTGGCTGCCCGGGACAAGTGTGGCGATCGAAGACGCCCCCGGTGGAGTGCAGGCGGCGGTGGGCGCCGGGATGGCGGTGATTGGGGTGGCCCGTTGTTTCGGGAAGGACGAGTTGCGTGCGCGCGGGGCGGGTTGGACCTGTGCTTCGCTCGAAGAGGTGCGCGGGATTCTGGCGGAGCGAGTTGCATCCGATGGCTGTCGAAGCGGACGTTAGGGTAATCGCACGAGGGGACACTCGGCTTTGCTGGCGCGAGGGAACTCCACCGGTGCTGGATTCGGTTCAGCGGCAGGAGGTGGATGTGCTGTGGGCTCGCGGAGTCGCCAAGTCCGGGAGCGCTCTGCACGATTCACCACTGTTGGCGTACCGGGGGCATGAGACCGCCGGCGGAGTAACGGTCATCGAGGGGGAGTTTAGACCCTACCGCTATTACTACGCCCAATGCCAGCGAAGTGACCTCGACTGCGGAGTGGATCCGATCGGAGTCAGCGGTTTGATGCTCCTGGATGAAGGTCCATCGCAGGCCGTCGTCATCGGTCGTCGCAGCGAGCAAGTCTCCTGGTATCCGGGGTGTTGGGAGTGTGTTCCCTCCGGCGGCGTGGACGACACGGTCGCCCGCCCGGACGGCACGGTGGACTTCGCGGCTATGCTCACGACTGAGTTCGAGGAGGAGGTCTGTCTTCCCGGTCGGCGGATCGAGCGGGTGACCCCCTTCGCGGTGATTCACGACCGCCGGGCGCGAACCTACGACATATGCTGTGAGCTGCCCGTGCGGGCGTCGCGGGAGGAAGTCATCGAGGCTATCGGGGCGAGCGAAGAATACTCCGAAGTCATGGTGGTGAATGAGGCGGACTTGGCGGCTTGTTTGGCTGAGCTGGGTGGAGAGATGATTGCCCTGTCGCGAGCGATCATCGAGCTACGTCTTGGTGAGCGCCGAGGCGGGGAGAGAAAACCGTGAGAGTTGTGGTAGTCGGGATGGGTTCGATCGGGCGGCGTCACCTGGGCAACCTGCGGAGGCTGTCCGATGCGACCGAGATCCTGGCGGTGGATCCCGATCCACAGGCCCGGGCGTGGGCTGACGCCCATGGCGCCGTCGCCGTCTTCGAGTCTCTCGAAGACGCCCTTCTCCAACGCGCCGACGCAGCGGTGCTGTGTACTCCGACGGGGTTGCACCTGGAGGGTCTGAGTCGTTGCGTGGCTGACCGCGTGCCGGTGTACGTGGAGAAACCGATTGCGGCGCGGGTGCAGCCGGCTTTGCTACATGTGCTGCGGGAGGCGGACGCGTCGTGTTGCACTATCGTCGTGGGGGCCAACCTGCGCTACATGCCCGGCGCCGCCGAACTGACTGGCCTGCTCCGGGAGAAACGTCTCGGCCGATTAGTGGGAATCCACGCCCACGCCGGTGCCTACCTGCCCGAATGGCGCCCGAACCGCGAGCTGCGCGACTACCGCCAAAGCTACTCGGCGAACCCCAACGAAGGCGGAGCCATGCTCGACTTCGTTCACGAGTTCGACCTCATGCGCTGGTGGGGAGGCGAAGTCCAAACGGTCTCCGCCTTGATTCGACATGCGTCGGACCTGCAAATCGAAGCGGAAGACGTGGCGGACGTGTTGCTGAAGTTCGCCTCGGGGGCAACCGGTACGCTGCACGTGGACTACCTCGAACGCGTCCCCCGCCGATTCATCCAGTTGCTGTTCACCGAAGGTCGGGCGATCTGGGATGTCATCGCCCAGAAGGTGGAGGTCGTGGACGCCGCGGGCGAGGTTACGACTCCGGTCGATCTGCCGGACTACGACATTGACCACTGCTATCAGGACGCCTTGGGCGATTTTCTCCGGGCGATCGGCGACCTTGGCCAAGCACGCTGTGTTCAGACGGGGTGGGATGGGGCGGCAGCCCTCGCCTTGGTCGATGCCGCCCGGGCATCCGCCGAAACATCACGCTGGGTCGAGGTGAGACAACCGTCCAGCCACCAAGATCGGGGTTCCGCCGGGAACGCTGGAGCACCCGAGGCTGCCGCCGCAGTTTCGAGAACCGGAGGTACGTCCTTGGCGTGCTCGCAGACTTGGCTGGAGCGAGCCCGCCGGGTGATCCCCTCAGCCACACAGACACTCAGCAAGGGACCGGCGCAATTCGTCCAGGGGGTGGCGCCGGTATACCTGCAAAGGGGGCAAGGGTGCCGGGTCTGGGATGTGGACGGTCGCGACTATCTGGACTGGGCGATGGCCCTGGGACCGATGATCCTGGGCTATGGTGATCCCGACGTGGACGCCGCGGTGACGCGGCAACTGGGCGACGGCCCAACGTTCTCGCTGATGCATCCCTTGGAGGTGGAAGTGGCGGAGCTGCTCACCGAGGTGATTCCGTCGGCGGAGATGGTCAGGTTTCTCAAGACGGGCAGTGGAGCTAACTCGGCTGCGGTGCGCATCGCCCGGGCCTATACCGGACGCGAGGTCATCGCGACATGCGGGTATCATGGTTGGCATGATTGGTCGGCGGGCACACTACCGATGAAACGCGGCGTTCCGGAGGGGGTTCGGCGAGACGTGATCGAGTTCGCCTACAACGATATCGAGTTGCTGGAGCGCTGCTTTGCGGAGCGCCCCGGTGAGATCGCCGCCGTAGTCATGGAACCCATGTGCCTGGAGTGGCCGCGGGACGATTTTCTGCACCGGGTGCGCGATCTGGCCCACGCCCGGGGAGCCCTCTTCGTTCTGGACGAGGTTATCACCGGGTTCCGCTGGGCGATGGGAGGAGCCCAGGCGTATTTCGACGTTACGCCGGACCTTTCCGTGTTTGGCAAGGCTTTGGCCAATGGTCTTCCCCTGGCGGCCGTAGTCGGACGGCGTGAGGTGATGTCCGTACTCGAGGATGGAGCGTTTGTCTCGGTGACCCACGGTGGAGAAACGTATTCGCTGGCGGCTGCCCAAGCCACTATCCGGAAGCTCCGCACCGCCAGGGTGATCGACGCGCTTTGGGAGCGGGGCCGGAGACTCCGGGAGATGCTCGGTGAGTTGCTGCTCCGCCACGAGGTGCTCCAGTGGTACCGACTGGACGGCCCCGATTGTCGTTTTGCGGTCACCCCTTGCGGCGCCGAGTCGGCGGGCGCCGCGGAAGCCCGCAGCATTCTCCAGCAGGAACTCCTCCGCCGGGGGATCCTCTTCGGCGGCGCCCACGTGCTTTGCGCCGCCCATAACCAAAGCGCTCTTGAAGAAACCCGAGTGGCGTACGAAGATGCTCTCCCGGTGGTGGCTCGGGCGCTGCGCTCGGGCCGAGTGGAAGACTATCTTGAAGGACCCGTGCTTCGGCCGGTGTTCGAGCCGAGGCGCGTGGAGGTGTCGTGAGTAAGGAAGCGGTCAAACTGGATTCGATCGGAATCATTCCCGCCAAAGGCCACAGCGAGCGCATTCCGCGCAAGAACATGGCTCTGTTGGCGGGCAAGCCCCTGCTGCAGTACACCATCGAGGCGGCCCTGGGGAGCGGTGTCCTGGACGTGGTGATGGTCTCGACCGACGATCCGCAGATCGGGGCCTTTGCGCGGAAACTGGGGGCGGACGTGCCCTTCCTGCGCGACGCCCGGCTTACCTCGGACGATACCACGATGGCGGAAGTCCTGCTCGACGCCGTACAGTGGTATGAGACCAACCGTCGCAGGACCTTCGACCGGTTGTGCATGTTGCTGCCCAGTTCGCCCTTGCGGGGCGCGGCGGATGTCGTTGGTGCGAAGCGGATCCTCAACCGGAATCCCGAAGCGGATTCCGTGCTGTCGGTGACGCGTTGTCCCTACCCCCCGGGGTGGGCGCTGCACCTGGCGGAGAACGGAACCGTGCAACCGAGTTGGCCGGAGTACATCGCTCGCAAACGCCAGGAGTTGCCCGATTGGTGCTACGAGAATGGCGCCGTGTTCTGGGCCTGGATGGCGTCCTTCGCGCGCATCCGTAGCCAGTACGGCGGAACCCAGGTGCCCTACTTCATGCCGCCCGAGCGCGGGCTGGACGTGGACCATCCCGCGGAGTTGGCCTACGCCGAGCATCTGCTGGATCGTGCCCGGGTCGGCGCGGGGGAGTATTGAGCGGGGGCAGCGGGCGTGGCGAAGGAGAAGTGGTACCGGGCCGGTCTGGCGTTCGAATGCACTCAGTGCGGGAACTGCTGCAGCGGTCCGCCGGGCTATGTCTGGGTGACCAAGAAGGAAATCAGGGCGATTGCCCGCTTCCTCGGGCGCACGGACGAATGGCTGAGCGCCGCTCAGCTCCGCCGGGTGCGCTTCCGCTACAGCCTGACCGAACGCCCGGACGGCGATTGTGTCTTCCTGAAGCGCGATGGAGACCTGGTCGGGTGTACGATCTACCCCGTACGTCCGCTGCAATGCCGCACCTGGCCTTTCTGGTCGTATAACCTGACCTCCGAGCAGGCCTGGAACCGCTCCACCGAGACCTGCCCCGGCATCAATCGCGGTAGGCGGCACGACTTCGTTTCCATTGAAGATATCCGCACCCAGAAACCCGAATGAGCGTCCCTGAAGACTTACCCGTAACGCGGATTCGCAAGTTGGCAGAGGTGCCCGCGTTCCTGGCGGCGATGCGGGAGTTCTACGATCGGCTGGATGAGCGGATTGCCCAACATCACCCGGTCTGCCGCAATCGGGGTGCGTGCTGCCGCTTTGACGAGTTCGGGCACGATCTCTTCGTGACCGCCGCTGAGCTGGCCTGTTTCCTGGCGGAGCGCGATCTCACCGAACCCGGCGGCGAATCGCGTACCTGCCCGCATCAGGTCTCCGGCTCGTGTCGGGCACGCCAAGTCCGTCCCATGGGCTGTCGAATCTTCTTCTGTGAATCCGCCGGCCAAGGCTGGCAGGAGGCGCTATCGGAATCTGCCCTGGCGGAACTGCGCGAGTTACACCCGCGCTTCAGCCTGCCGTACGCGTACGTGGAATGGCTGGGGGGGCTGCGCCGGATACTGGCCTGAGTCTGGGCCGTACGATCGCTGTGATAATAGACCGGACCCGCTCGGGCAAACCGCCCGAGCGGGTCCGGTTGTTATTTCGCAAGGCTGGTCCCCCCCCGGGGGGGACCAGCCAGACCTTACGGTGAAGCGAACCAGCACAGACCACTGACAATCGGAGCGATGTCCAGTGCGTTAACGCTACCGAGTCGGTCGACGTCGGCACGAGGGTTACTGGCATCGCCTACCTGGGGAGGATCGTTCACCGGCTTGAACCAGTTCAGACCACTAACGACAATGGCGATGTCCAGTGCGTTCACGTTGCCGTCGCAGTTCACGTCCGAGTCCGGGCAGGTGATGTTAGGTATGAGCGGCGGCGGGCAATCGTACAGCCGTACGATCCCGGTGAGCAACTCGAACGCCATATTCACCAGCGGAGGATCGGCCGGAATCGGGCACTTCCACAACGGCTTGTCCCAGCCGCTGTAGTCCCAACAGTCCCCGAGATTCAGGTTGAAGTCCACGATGTGACCGGTGCAGGCCTCTTCGAGCAGTTCGCGGTAGCTGGTGTGCCAACCCCAGAAGTGCCCGTTCGACGTAATGTCCGAAGGAACATTCCCGGTGTAGGTGAGCTCACACGGCGGGTCGCCGTCCGGCAACCACGTGGCTCCAACCACCGCCTGAATGTCCAGCCAGTACCCGAACGTCTGCTCTTCCAGGAAGGCCCACTCCTCCGCCGGGATGGCACCGTTGCGCGGGTCCGCTTCCGCGCAGAGTAGACAGCAGTCGGCGATCTTGACCACGTACTCGTAGACCGGGTGGTCGAGACAATCGTCGTAGTTCATCGGGACGATCTCGACGGCGCTCGCCGGAGCGAAGTACAGGCCCAACGCAGTGGGCGACGGATCGAATTGAGAATCCGGCGGACACGCAGGATTCTGGACCGGGTCCGCATGGTGGAAACTGATGATCCATCCGTCGACCATGTGCGGCGGCTGGAGGCTGCCCATATAGGGGTCATAGCGCTCGTCGAAGTAGCTACCCCACCAACGGACCGCTTCGATTGGACGACCGTCGGAGATGAAGTCATCCGCCACCACTTTGTTCACCTCGAGCTGGCTCGGGTCCGTGGACGTTACTCGGAACGCCAGGTCGATGTCCTCGAAGGATGTCCACAGCCCCGGAACGGGCGGCTCGGTCTTCCACGCCGACGGGCAAAGCCTGATCGGTCGGGTCTCCTGCCACTTCCACAAGTAGGGGATTTGCGGATTGGACGACAAGGCGCACACGTCGAACCAGTAGCGCTGACCCTCCACTTGATCGAACGGTATCTGCAGGATGTAGTCATAGCGGTAGATCCGTAGACCTTCGCTATTGTTCACCCCGGTGTCCGTAATCGTGATCTGCGAGATGGGGATGTCGGCTTCCCATCTGGCGTTTACCATCGGGAGACAGTTTGAACCGTCGTCGTCGTGAATGCTCAGGTGGAAACCAGCCAGACCACTCCCCGGATTCGGCTCCACGACTCCCCACCAGTGGAAGTCGGTGACCAAACCGCCTCCGCACAGCCAATCATTGGCCAGGGTCAGGCGGATCGTGTCCGGTGCGGGGTTGTAGTCATGGGCGTGATAGCCGATGCCCTCGGCATCGGGAAGCTGCTCCCACTTGTTGGTCGGAATGTCGTCGTGGATCCACAGGTCGGAGGCTTCGTCGAAGCCCTCGCCCGGACCGTGCGGCTCCTGGATCCACTTCGGCACGAGATCTTGCGGCTCTTCGCAGGCGTCGTCGGTTCCGTTGATGTTAGCATCGCCCAGGCAGTTGGGCTCTCCGTAAGGCGAAGGCGTGCCGCTGAAGATGTTGCAGCACTCTTCGTCAAGATCCTGACATGACCCGTCACTGAAGCAGCACGCCACCGTGACGCCGGTGCATGCCGAACCCGGACCGCCCGGGATCCCGCCCAATTCGTTTCGGCAGCAGAGAGCGTCAACGTCCACACACGTGCCGTCCGGGAGACAGCAGGCCTCCACGCCCTCGCACAGGGTACCGTCACCCTCGTAAACGCCAAGGAGCACGTTCTCGCAGTAATCCTGCGTGGTCACCGTGCATGATCCGTAATCAGCGCCGTAACAGCAGGCGCCCTCCTCTTGCTGCTGCTCACAAGCGTCGTCGGTTCCGTTGATGTTAGCATCACCCAGGCAGTTTGGCTGACCCGGCAGCCAGCCGCCCAGCACCGCTTCACAACACATCGGGTCGGCGTCCATGCAACCGAAGGGCTGGAAGTCGTCGCAACAGGCCTCCGTCTGCGGGGCGCACACGGCTCCCACTACCACCGCGCCGCCCATGTCGTCACAGCACAGCGGATCGACCATCGCGCAGCTGCCGTCCGGAAGGCAGCAAGCTTCGACAGTCCCGGTACACATCGCACCCTGCGGCGCACCGCCCATCTGGATGCATTCGTCGGCGTCCACGTTTATGCACATCCCGTCGGGGAAGCAGCATCCAGTTACGAACCGCGGGGGGATGACGCCGTGCTCGCCAGCCCCGCCACCGTTAAGCGTCCCCCGCACCTCTTCTCCCGGAACCGGGTAGAACTCGTTGCCCGGAAAGCAGAAGGTCGCCGGTTCTGCGTACTGCCAAGGGTTCGGCATGGAGCTCTCCAGCTGCACGCCGTACAGGGGATCCTCCAGCTCCAGGTCGAGGCCTCCCGCCACCGGATGGAAGGTGAACTTCGGATAGACGGTTATCCCGCCTCCCGATGCCGAGTTGAACTCGTACTCCCCGCCGATACCTGGCGCCGTCTCCGTGATCGTCATGTTCCCAGTAGACGGTGTCATCGTGGAGAGCGTTACGTAGACGTCAAAAAAGGAGTCCGGGCCACCCATGTTGTTCGTGACCAGGATCGGGTCTACGCTCCGCAGGCTCAGCTCGACCATCTCCACCGGGACCAGCGTCGGTCCGGGCATCGGGGCCGGCCCCGTGCGCTCGAGCACCACGGATACCTCGCCGGGATATGCACCGAGCGGCTCGCCTTGCAGGGCAACCGTACCTTCGAAGGGGTCCGATCCGGGTTCGAAGAAGTCCGCCGGAATCGGTGGTATGGCTCCGAGCGCGACTGAGCTGAAGACCACCGACGTGGATCCGTCCGTAGTCTCAAAGCAGTCCGTCCCCGGCGGGATGATCTGGGCATAGGCCCCGCCGGCCCCCGCCCAGCCCACGACCGCAAGGACGGTCGCTCCCAGGATCCATCGGTTCACTCTCGTACACATGTCATGACCTCCTGCGGCGGGTAGCCGCGTAAGTAACTCAAGCTGAGTTCCTTCCCGAGAAAACATGTTATTGGTGGCCAGCCCATCCCCGACGCGACGGTGACCACGGAAAACTCATGGATGTGCGACGCCCCCGCCCGCTACCCCCTGCGGCCCTTCGACCGTGGCATGGTGGTCTCTCGGTTGGCTTTCGGATGTGTGTCACGGTGAACAAGCCTGCCTCCATTGTACCAACAGCTGACACCCGAATATAGCCCAAACCGGTGCAGTTTTGACACAAGCCACCCAAAAAAAGGGCCGGGACCGACCCTGCGGCACCGAACATGAAGGTCGGCAATTGAATTGGAAGTTTAATTGATTTACGCGACCTGGACACAACGCCGCGAGACCGCCTTCGAGGGGGCCTGAGGCCCCGTCGCCCCGCACGGAACCTCGCTACGTACAGGGCAGGGCGGCCGTCCGGGCTGACCGCACCGGGGGTATGGATCGGGCCCGCGTGGGACCCAGATGACCCGGGCCACACGTCTTGGGCCCTGCCGACGTCGGTTTTGGGACCCGTCGCCACTCGCGCCGGGACATCATCGAGTGCTTCCGAAAAGTGGCACTAGCTCGGGTTGGGGCCGCCGGCGGAGAGTTGAGCGACAAAGAGTGCGTGGTCAGTCAGGTCCACAGCCTGGTCGCCGTTGAGATCCGCGGCGGCGCACGTGGGGGTGAGCGGCTCGACACCGTAGCATAGCTGAAAACCTGCGAAGTCTGCCAGGTCGACATCGCCGTCGGGTTTGAAGTCGCCCGTGCCAACTTGCTCCACGCTGAAGTCCTGACGCGCAACATCGAAGAAGATGTTTCCTACCGCCTCGATCTTGACACGCGCCGTGCTGGTGACGCCATGAGGAACGAGTACCGGCTGGAGACCGTCGTTGGGCGTCTCCGCAGCCAGGACCACGGGGTACGTGGCTCCGCCGTCGTAAGAAAACAGGATGTTGACGTAGGCGGTGTCCACCGGGGGAGTGTCGGTCCCGGCGACGTTCCAGGATACAAGGGCGACGCCGGACCAGACCTCCGTTCCATCCGTTGGCGAGGTGATGCGAAACGGGCCTGAGGAGACGTCCACCGTCACGTTCACGTCGTCAGTCTCCACCCCACCGCCGCCAACACGGTTGTCACGTGCGCTGACCCGGAACTGCAGAGTGCGATTCGTCGTTGGGAGTTGCTCACCCGGCGCCGTAGTGTTCCCGAGCAGGTCCGTCAGCCGTGGAAACGTTCTGCTCGAGTCTGTCGTCGGTGACCACGACCGAAACAACGGGCTGGACCCGTTGTCCGGATCAGCCAAGGAAGCCTGCGGCCCGAGGTCGAACTCCTCCCAGCAGTAGGTGAGCGGATCGTCGTCCGGGTCGTTCGCCGACGCGGTCAGCGCAAAAGGAGTGCTCCGCGGGATGGTATAATCATCCCCGCCGTCCACGATGGGGGCGGTGTTGCTCGTAGCGTTCGTCGCCGCGCAGCCGCCGCCACCCGCGGAGATGTAGCCTTGTATCTCTGCGCGGCTGGCCGCATGAAAGTAAGGATCGCTGTGGTCCTGAAGATTGTCCGCACCGCACAGATCGGCGTACGCCATGATCGTCGAGCCGCTGCCCGGCGCATAGGCGGTGGAACCGTAGCGTCCCGCTCCGCAATAACCGCCATCCCCGTTGAAACAGTGATGGGCGCCAAACTGATGACCCATCTCGTGGGCTACGTAGTCGATGTAGAACGAGTCTCCGGTCGGATACGCCAGCCCGGTCTCGCCCTTGGCCTTCCAACCGGACAGGCAGACCACGCCGATGTAAGCCAACCCGCCCCCACCCGTGCTGAACACGTGGCCGATGTCGTAGTTGGCGCTGCCGATCACGCTGTCGATGTTAGCCTGGTTTTGCGTCAGCAGGGCACTTGCGTTGTTGTTCGAGTAGGGGTCCGTGTCCCAGTCCGTGTAGACCAGCAGGTCATTGTCCGCCACCAGTTCCAGCCGCACCGCCAGTTCCGTCTCATAAATCCCGGTCACGCGGTTGATCGCCGTGACGATGGCCGCCATGCCCTCCGGAACCGAGGCCCCATGGTATAGCGTGTACTCACCGGTGGCGGCACACGCCAGGCGAAACGTGCGGAGCGTCTCGCCCGTTCGCCCCGCCTCGCCACGAGGGAAGGCGCTTGGTGGGACATGCTCGGAGGTGGTCAGGCAACGCAAGCCTGGCGTTGCCCGCTGGTCATGGCCGTAGTAGCTCACGTACTGTTCGCGACCACCCCCTCTGTGCGGTTCGATGTAGACCGCACCGGAAGGTGAGAGCACCTGGGCGTGGAAACCCGCCGGGGTCCGGTCGAAGCGCAGCGCCGCGGCGGGGTCGTCCAGCCCCTGCCCCGCGTACGTTCGTATCTCCGGGAACTTCGCCGCCAGTTCCGGCGCCATGATCGGCGACTCGACGAACCAGAACCGTCCATCGGTCCCATCAGGCATCGGCAGAGTGATTTCGTGGGAGATCGACGGAGACTCACCCGCGGACTCGAACGCAACCCCCGTCAGCAGTTGCTCGAGGACTTCCGGCTCTAGCCGCACCAGGCGCGCCCGGGGAAGCGCAGTGCCATACCCCATACCGTCCAGCCATAAGGTGTTCGCCTCGACCGCATTCCACAGAGGTGTGGCGTCTTCCGCGGTGAGCGCAAGCACCCGGGCGGGACCGCTCCCAGCCGCCGCAACGATCGCGGCGCATGCGATCAGCCGTAGCGTGTACACGTGACTGTGCATCAATCCCCTCTCATGATTCGCTCGGCCCCCGCACCGTTACCGTGCGGACCCGACCGGCGTGGCCGTCGTCGCCCCAATGTTGTCGCGAGCGAAGGACAACCCTGTGCCCCAGGATAGTGACTCGCCAGGCGCTCTTCAAGTCCCACGTCCGATCTTCTTAACTAATACCGGGCTATGCTTGAAGGATTCGCTTGGGATTTGAACGATGACGCCAATTGCTTATGGGACGTGGGCGTTGCTTGCAGGATTCTGTCTGCCTCGGGCTGCCGACCTTTCTCACTCGCGTCTCCGGAACCGAGCCCACCCGCGATTGAGTTCACGCGCTGCGAGCGCCTCTCCAAACCAACTCGGGTCCGTGCACGGATACTTGCATATTGCCCAGCCGATGGACTACACTGAGGGTCCGCATAACGGGGGGAGACGCCGCCAAAAACCCCAGGAGGCGTTCGGCGGCTTCAGCTGAGAGAAGTGTATGTCACCAAGAATCCGCAGGAGGAGAAACGTGCTGAAGACCCGGTGCATGATGATTGCCGCTTCGATTCTGCTGGTGGCAGGGCTTGTGGAGGTTGCGCCAGCTTCCGGAGCAGCTTGGGAAGTGGCTGCCTCCATAAGGGTTATGGCTGAGACCGTTCCCCCGGACGACGAGGGCAAAGCAGGACCGGTGTGCGCCCACGCCCGCGCCCACCATGCCGCCAAGACCGCATCTGAGGACCGTCGCCAGCGACTGGCATCGCGGGAGGCGGACGCGGACACCGATGTTATCCACTACCTTCTGGAGCTGGAGGTGATCCCCGAGTACAGCGGGCAGACGGTCACCGACGTGCGCGCCGAGGGAGTGTGTACGATCAGCGCCGAATCAGCGGCTCCCGGCCTCAGCCTGTTCACCATCGACTTGCGCGATAATCTCACGGTCAACTCGGTCAGCGGCAATGTCAGCAGCTGGACCCGCGTGGGCCACACCATCGAGGTGACCCTCGATGACACCTACGACTCGGGCGAGGCCTTCACCGTGGTCGTCAACTACGAAGGCTATCCGGACTCCGCAGGTTTCGGCGCGTTCAGGTGGTGGACCCGCTCCGGGAACCTGGTGGTAGCCACCTTGTCCGAGCCGTTCTACGCTCATTACTGGTGGCCCTGCAAGGACGCCCTGGACGACAAATCCACCATGGAGATGCGTGTAGTCGTTCCCGACTCGATGGTCGTGGTGTCGAACGGGTTGGAGATCGGCACCGAGGTCGTCGCCGGCGGGCGCCTGCGTTACCTATGGCATGAGACCTACGCCATGATTCCATACCTGGCGTCATTGGCCATCACCGACTACCAGCGCTACGATCTGCAATACACCTACGATTCCCGCGGCGCCCGCGGAACCATGCCCGTGGTGTGCTATCTCTATCCCGATCATTGGGACGCCGGCGCCGGCCAACCGCTGCCGGACTACAAGATCGGCTGCGACGAACTTCCCATCATGCTGCAGACCCTCACCGGGCGCTACGGGGACTACCCCTTCCTGCAGGAGAAGTACGGTGTAGTCGAGACCGGGGGCGGGCTGTCGGCGAGCATGGAGCACCAGACCATCAGCAGTATGTCCGCGGTAGCCAACTACAGCGACATCATGCTCCACGAGCTGGCCCACCAGTGGTGGGGCGATGAGATCACCTGCGAGACCTGGAACGACATCTGGCTTAACGAAGGGTTCGCCTCATACTCCGAGTCGGTCTATCGCGAGTTCAAGCCCGGGGGCGGGGCGAGTTCGTACTGGAGTCGGCAGAACTACCGCCGGCCCAGCAACCCGGACGCCCAGGTCTACCGCACGAGCACGAGCAGTGTGGGGGCGATCTTCAGCGGGAACGACGTGTACCGCAAGGGTTCCTGGGTGCTGCACATGTTGCGGCACACGCTCGGTAGCGACGCGTTCTTCGCCGCCCTAGCCGACTACCGGGCGGCGTTTCAGCACGATTCCGCGACGACAGCGGAGTTTGTCGGCGCGATCTCCGCCAGCTTCGGGCACGACCTGACCTGGTTCACCGATCAATGGGTGATGAACCCGGGCAGTCCGCGCTACGACTGGAACTATGCACCCGCCGTGGTCGACGGGCAGGACTACCTCAAGCTAGCCGTCTGGCAAGGTCAGGACACCGCGGGCTATGGACTGTTCACCATGCCCATCGATATTCGGGTCACCACGGGTGTGGGCGCCACGGTTTTCCGCGTGTGGAACGACCAGTGGACCGAGCACTACGTTCTTCCGCTGGACGGGCCTCCGCTGGACGTCGAGCTTGATGAACAGGATGGGGTCAGCAACTGGAACTGGATTCTCTTCAGCGAGCGGGCGCAGGTAGCTACTCCCGTCCAGGGTCCTCCCGCGATCCTGTCCGCCCGGTTCACCCCGTTTGCGGGAACCAATGGATCCACCACTCTCGAGTTGGTTCTCAGCGAAGACATTGGCACGTTCGACGCGGCGGACGTAACTCTCTCCGGGGCTCTCAGCGGAAGTCATGTCCCCGGCGCAGTCGAGTACACTGGGGGCATCCAGACCGCCCTGGTAACCTACGCGGGACTACCGGAGGACGAGTATACGCTTGAGATACTCGACGCCGGCGTGGCCGCCAACAGCCTGCTGCTGGACGGTGAGGTGGACGACTCCGCTTGGTGGGACGACGTGTTGTTGCCCTCCGGCGACGGTCAGCCTGGAGGTGACGCCGTACTGACGTTCGTCAAGATGATCGGGGACGCCGATGCGGACGGTGATATCGACCTGGACGACTTTGCCCTCTTCGACGCATGCCTATCCGGCCCGCAGTACCGCCCCTACGCTGCGGGATGCGGGGTCTTCGACTTTGACACTGATCGAGACGTGGACTTCGCGGATTACGGGGCCTTGCAGAGGACCGTACAGGTGGCCCGCTGAAACGGCGACACGGTGTCCGCCATGCCCCATCACGGGCACTCAATCAGAGCCCCGAGCGCAAGCGAGTGGCCCCTCAGACCGGCGCTCCGCCCCGCGCTAACAGGGTGGCCCATCTCGTTGATCCGCCCCGCGGGAGGATCTCGAGGTGGGGAACGGGCGACTCTGTCACAACTCCAGGGACCCTGCCGGTCGTGTGCGTCAGTTGCCCTCGTCAGCGGGAGTCGGCGAGACGGGGTTCTCCTCGGACGGCTCGTCTTCCCCGCCCCCGCCCCCACCCCCGCCCCCATCTCCGCCCACGTAGCCCAGAGCCTCCAACTGGCGGATGGTCTCGGGATCCAGGATCTTGCCCGGCGGTGGTGCGGATTCCCCCATCTGCGCGGCGCGCGCGCGCAGCTCCCCGACCTGCCGCCAGGTCTGCGAACGCAGCTCCGCGGTGATCTGCGGCAGAGCGGCGGACAGATTGTTCAGCTCGTATGGGTCCGCCTTCCGGTCGAACAACCACTCCTCCGTCTCCGATACCCAATGGTAGCGCCATAGTTCGGTCGTCAGGGCAAACTGCGGGACGACGTCGTCGCCGCACTTACGTGAAGAGCGCTGTCCCAACAGCGAATCGCCCGCGAAACCCGACGCGAATACGTCACGCCCGCTGGCCTGCCTGATGAACGGTTCAGCCCAATCCGGGGCCCACCGACCGAGCACCGTGGGGACCACATCAACGAGAGACACCAGCTCAGCCACCCGCTCGCCGGCGACCTCCGCCGCCCCGGGCAGGTGCATCAGCAGCGGTACGCGGAGTTGTTCGTTCCACGTACGACCATGTGCAGGCCAGTCGTGCTGGTTGAGCCCCTGGCCGTGATCTCCGAAGATCACGATCACCGTACGGTCCCACAGATCCAGCCTACGGACGGACGCCAGCAATCGGCCGACCAACTCGTCTGTATAGCGGATCTCGCCGTCGTACAGATTCAGCTGACGCCGGGTTTCCTTCACCTTGCGCCCGGCACAAGGACTCGGAGGCAGGCTGTCTGGGAATCGCCGGGCTGTCAGATACTCTTCCACGTCCGCCGTGGTATCGAACATGGTGTCATACGGAGGGGGCGGTTCGTAGCGGCCGTGCGGATCGAAGTAGTGGACGAACATGAAGAACGGCTCAGCCCGCTGCGTCTCCAGCCAAGCCAAAGCAGCCTGGTTGGTGACTCCTCCCTGACAGAACGCCCGCTCCGTCGGCTGAACGAACGTATCGAACCCCACGGCGAATCCGGAAGCGCGTCGGAGCGGGGCGGCGCTGACGAACCCTGCCGTCGTGTAGCCGTTACGACGCATGACTTCGGTGATCGAAACGACCCCACCCTTCCAGCCGAACTGCCGATGGCCGTGGTCTATGTTGGCGGTGATACCGTGTTCGAGGGGATCGAGCCCGGTGAACAGGGATACGTGCGCGGGCAGGGTAGTGGCGATCGGGGCATAGGCGTTCTCGAAACAGACCGCTCCTCGCGAGAACGCATCGATGTTGGGTGACGTATCGCGGAAGTAGCCGTAGCAACCCAGATGATCGGCCCGCAGAGTGTCGATGCTGATCAGCAGCAGATTCATAGGTGCGGACGGCACCTTCGCCGCGACGCTGACCGGCCTGGACCCCTCCGGCTCGCGCTCGCAACCCATCGCACCGCTCAGCCACAGAACAAGCATCAACGGCAAGAACGCCCGAGACCGGCCCGTGGACCCGCCCCCAGGGGTGCTCCGCTCTTTGCCCAACAAAGGGTGGGGGATCGTCGTCTTGCGCGATGGGGGAATCACCACTATTTCCTCCAGAAAGAACAGGCCCGCCACGCGCAGAGAACCACGTCTGCGGGGAAGATTGCTCTACGCGATCTTCGTCTTCTCTGCGTCTCTGCGCTCAATCCTCTTGCCCGATCCGTTCGTCACGGTCGCTCGGTTCGGGGATGTGGGCCTGAGCTTCGTTGCCCATCCGTGTAAACCAGCGTCGCCGCGCCGTCGTCCCCCGCGTAGTGGGCATGCGTTCGAGTACGTCCTCCGCCTCCCGGCTGACCCGCAGAACGCCGGCCCAGTCCTTGCCCTCGGCGTACAGCTTAGCCAGTGCGGTCAAGTACTCCGTGCGGAACATGAGTTCGTCCATCGGCGAGAAGTCGTGCTGGAGAGCTTGCTCGAAGCACGCAATCGCATCATCTCCCCGGCCCTGCTCGGCGTAGCGCTCCGCCAGCAGGCCGTACTGGATCGCCCATCCGCGCTCCCGGGAGAAACCCTCGACCGGCCAGTGTACAAACAACGCCCAAACGCCCAGCAACAGCAGCGAGAGACCCACCGCGCGATAGCGCCGCATGCGCAACCACTCGACCCACCATACGAGCTGAACGGCGGCGAACACCATCAGGCAGGACATCGCCACCAACCGATACCGGGCCAGCACAAACATCGCCGTATACGCCGCGATCTGCGCAGCCAACCACACATACAGTAGGGACAGTCGCCGCCAGCGCCCCAGCGAACACACCACCCCGGTCAGTCCAATCGGAATCAGGACCCCGGCGCTGAGCAGGGGAAGGCGCAGTACCCCAGAGAACCGCTTGTGAAAGTAGAGCTGGTCATTCGTGCCCGTCTCGACGCTCGAGCAGAGGAGGCGGAACTTCCTCCATAGCAGGCGAGCTTCGTCGAGCGGGTGGGTGGTGATGTACTCCAGCGCCGCCTGTCGAAAGCGACGCGAGTTCTCCGACGGGCTGGGATCGTTCGGACTACGCCTGAATCCGTGCAGATGCCAACCCAGCGTCGAACCGGGAATGTTCCGTAACTCGGTCGGCAGGGGCGCAAAACTGCCGTCCGCCCCCGCATGGTTGCCGATGAACAGGGTCAGCCCCGCGTTGGAGGTCAGAGGCACCCAATCCTGCCCGACGCGATGATTCCGCACCGCCACCAACGCGACACAAGACCCCGCAGCGAGACACACCAGCAAACCACGAATCACCCTCTCCCGAGGACTCAATCCGGAAACGCCAACCCCAATCCAAACCAGCACGCCCGGAATCAGCAACAACGCCGTCCCATGCGCCAGAATACACAAGCCCAGCATCAGCCCACCCAGCAGCCACCAGACCGCCGAGCGACCCCGCTCCGCCCGCAGCAGCACGAGCACCGCGGCTACATTCACAGACGTAATCAGCAGCGTAGCCATCAGCAGGCTGTCTTGAAAGACGAACATGGAGTACAGCGCCGCCATCAAGCCCGCGATCCACCCCGCCGCGTCCCCCGCCACGCGCCGCCCCACCACGAAGATCAACACACAAGTGAACGCTCCCCACACGCATTGCCCGAACGCGGCAACGTGAATCTCGCGCCCGTAGGTAGGGGCCTCACCCGACGGAAGGGGAGCGGCGCCGAGAATCCGATACGGAAGCGAAAGCGCCAGCGGGTACAGCGGAGCCATAAAGAACGCGTCGTCGGTCAGCCCCTCGCCCGCAGCAGCCCGGCGGGCCAACATGTCGTAATAGCGGGCGTCGTGCAGGTAGATGTGATCGTCGTGCAGCGGAGACTCTTTCACCTCAGCGTAATGGGCAACCCGCATCCCCGCCGCCAGTACGAAGATCAACGTACCCGCCAGCAGCGGACGTTCGTACCAGCGCCGCGCCGCCCGGCCCTCGGGGCCCTCGGTGGACGTGGGGTGAAGATGGTCGTCACGTTCCTGCACTACAGCCTCGCGCCCCAGTCTCCCAGCGGCGGTATCGGGATCGAACCCACCCAGTATAATCAGTCGTGGAATCGACCGTCAAAGCGGTTCCATACTGATGTGGTAACCATCGGGACGGGGCTCACCGCTATCCCAGCGCCCCAGCCGGAGACGCAGCCTAAACTAAGGTCGATAATGAGCGGTCCGCCCCCTGCCAACCAGGCTGAAGCTCCCGCCGCAGCCCCATCCTCTCCCACAAGACGTCGCGGCGTGGATCGATGGCTGCTGGTAGTCCTGGTAGCCGCGCTTGCCGTCCGGCTGGTGGCGCTCTGGGCGGCGAGCGACTCCCGCCCAGTCCTCGACGAAGAGCTGTACTTGGTTCGGGCCAATGCGCTCCTCGACGGCGAGGGTTACGTGGGTTCGTTTCAGTCATGGGTGCGTCATCCCTACTCGCCCTCGATGGTGGAATTGAAGCAGTATCCCGGAGCCTATCAACCTCCGGTCTACATCACCTTCCTCGCCGGGGTGCTGGCCCTCACCGGACGCAGCCTGCTGGCGATCAAGCTGGCCCAGGTGCTGCTGGGCACTGCCACGGTGGGCATCCTCTACTGGATAGGCCGGTCCTGGTTCGATCGCCGCACCGCCCTGGCGGCTGCGACGATCTGCGCGCTCTACCCCAACCTGATCGCCTTCACCCACTACCTGTGGTCCGAGACGGTCTTCGTTTTCCTGCTCACCCTGGGCATGGGATTGTTGACTCGCCGCCGCGAGCTTCCGGGCTGGGCGGGCATGGTCGGCGTCGGGTTGTTCTTGGGTTTGGCGGCGCTGACCCGCTCTTTGATTCTCTACTTCGTTCCGGTGCTCGTGGTTTGGGCACTGGTGGTTCATCGTCGGCAGTGGCGCGCCACCGTGCCCCGGATAGGTCTGATGATCGCGGTCATCGCTCTGGTGATCGCCCCCTGGACCGTACGCAACTGGAGCATCCACGGCGGACTGGTTCTAGTAGAAACCAACGGGCCGTTCAATCTCTGGCGGGGCAACACGCCCAACGCGTATCGAGTCCGCCCCAAGCCGCCGGCAGAGAGTTACAGACCGCCGTTCGAGTCCATCCCTCTCATGCCGGTGGTGGAGCAGTGGGCGCCTGATCTCGTCGCCCAAGCCAAACAGATGTGCGCATCCACCCAGCCGTCGGACCTCGAGGTCATCGCGTGTGCCCGTCAGCTCGCCTGGGAGTGCATCCGTAATGACCCCGCCGGGTTCGCCCGCCGCGCAGGCTACAAGATCGTGGACCTGTGGAATCCCACTTCGTTCCTGATGCGGCGCATGCAGAGCGGAGCCTACGGCCCCATGTCCCCTCGCTGGGAGTCGGCGATCGCCTGGTCAGCGGTGGTCAGCTATGGGCTGGTGGTCGTGCTGGCGCTTGCCGTGCTGTGGCGGGTACGGCGAGAGCCCCGGGTGTGGCTGGTGGTTCTGCTCGTGCTGTTCGTAACCCTGGTCCACGCCGTGGTCTTCGGCTTGTCGCGCTTCCGTCTTCCGCTCATGCCTTTCATCATCCTCCTTGGTGGTCATGCCGTGGTCATGGCCCTGCATCGCTGGACGTCGCCGACATCCCGCCTCGAGGCCCCGCCATCACCTGCCGGTCCGGAGTGACAACCATCTGACACAACCACGGCCTCGCCACCCTCTCGAACCAACACCGCAACCGTCACAGCCGGCAACCGAACTTCGCCCGGGCGAGAACGCTCAACCCACCAGTGACCGTCTGCCCACCATCGACGGGCTTAAGCTGCGCTTCAATAGTCATAAGTTCGCTTTAGCGCGGCTGTATTCTTACATCGTATCCTGCTCGCCGCACCGCGCAATCCGATAAGAACTCCGTCCTCACTTGATGCGACGTTTGCATCGGCGGGCTCGATTGTCTAACCTTGAAAAGCGTGAGTTTGACCGTGTCGTGCAGGGAGCCGATAGGTTATCACCGGGTCAGTCGGCGAATCGGATTGTTGAAAGGAGGGGTCTCCTCGTGAAGAAGAAGGCCATCGGATTCGTGGTTGTTGTGTGTGTTCTCGTACTTCCCGGCGCGGCGCTGGCGGACTCTTCGCCGGAGCTTGAGCGCCTGTCCGTATCAGCGGATGGCATCTGGGAATCGGCCGATCAGGCTGCGCTCGAGCGGGACGACGCCCCAGCGCGCATCCGCCCCGACGTCTTCCATGCGCTGGTCCTGGATCCCGAAGCCCTCGAAGACAAGCTCGCCGAAGCGCCGGCGGAGGGGACGGTCGCCGCCTTGCGGTCGCCGCCCGAGATCATCCTACCCATGCCCGACGGCAGCGGTGCTCGGTTCCGCTTCGTGGAATCACCGGTGATGGAACCCGACTTGGCGGAGCGGTTCCCTGAGATTCAGACCTTCCTGGGCTGGGGGGTGGATGATCCTCTTGCCAGTGTGCGTTTTGACCGAACGCCCGCAGGCTTCCACGCCCAGATCCTCGCCCCCTCCGGAACCGTCTACATCGACCCGTACAGCCGGGACGACCGCGAGCTATACGCCAGCTACTACAAGCGGGACTACCGAGGGCTGCCCCAGGCCCACGCCTGTCAGCTATTCCCCGGGCCGGACGACCTCACCCTCCCGGGAGACGCCGACGGCGCTCTGCGGACCGGAGAGACTCTACGCACCTATCGCCTGGCCTGTGCAGCCACCGGCGAGTACACAGCCTACCACGGCGGAACCGTGCTCGCCGGCATGGCCGCGATTACTACCACGATCAATCGCGTGGTCGGTATCTACGAAACCGAACTCGCCATCCGCATGGTTCTGGTCGCCAACAACGACCAACTGGTCTACACCAATTCGTCCACCGACCCATACTCGAACTCCGACGGCTACTCCATGCTCAGCCAGAACCAGTCGAACGTTGACAGCGTCATCGGCAGCTCCAACTACGACATCGGGCACGTCTTCAGCACCGGAGGCGGCGGCGTTGCGTATCTCGGGGTCGTTTGCAGTAGTGGATCGAAAGCGGGCGGTGTGACCGGCCGGGGCGCTCCGATCGGGGACGCGTTCGACGTGGACTATGTAGCCCACGAAATGGGTCATCAGTTCGGCGGCAACCATACCTTCAATGGTGCCAACGGGAATTGCAGCGGCGCCAATCGCAACGGACCCACCGCCTACGAGCCCGGTAGCGGGTCGACCATCATGGCCTACGCGGGCATCTGCGGAGCGGACGATCTCCAGGACCACAGCGATCCCTACTTCCACTCGGAGAGCTATCGAGAGATTCGGTACTACGTCACCTCGGGGTCCGGCGGCGGATGCCCCACCACTACCGCGACCGGGAACAACGACCCCAGCGTCGGCGCCGGGAACAACTACACCATCCCGCGCAACACCCCCTTTGCCCTGACCGCTTCCGGAAGCGACCCTGACGGAGACACTCCGACCTACTGCTGGGAGGAACGCGATCTCGGCGGCCAGGCTCCGCTCTCCTCGGGTGACAACGGCTCGATTCCCCTGTTTCGCTCTTGGTCGCCCACCACCGATTCAACCCGGACCTTCCCGCGCCTGGCGGAGCTGCTCAACAACACCACGCCGGTGGGCGAGCAGCTGCCCACCACCGACAGAACCATGACCTTCCGCGTGACCGCTCGTGACGAACGCGCCGGTGGCGGCGGTGTCGATTACGACGACATGCAGTTGACCATCGACTCCGGGTCAGGACCGTTTCTGGTCACCGCCCCCAACACTGGTTCGGAGGTCTGGTCCGGCACCGCCCCGGTCTCGTGGAACGTCGCCGGCAGCAGCGGCTCACCGGTCAACGCCACCCACGTGGACATTCTGCTCTCCACCGACGGAGGCAACACCTTTCCCATCACCCTGCTCTCGGACACGCCCAACGACGGTACCGAGACGATCCTGGTCCCCGTCGCCCAGACCACCACCGCTCGCGTTAAGATCGTGGCGGCGGGAAACGTCTTCTTCGACATCTCCGACAACGACTTCACCGTGGACGAGGAGGGGGGCTTGGCGATCTCCTTGCCTGGTGGTGCTCCCGAGGTCATCTCCCCCGGCGAGCTGACACCCTTCGACGTCGAGATCATTGAAACGGGCGAGAACCTCGTCCCCGGAAGCGCGACCCTGCACTATCGCTACGATGGCGGCTCCTATCTGA
>JAAEQG010001509.1 GCA_024231775.1 bacterium | reverse complement strand
GAGGCGAGAAGTGTGGCAGAGTGTCCCCATCGCGGGAACTGAAGGGGTAGTACCGTGGTCCATTCTTTTGCCGATGGATCGTACAGCTCAACGGCAGAGAGCGCAGAAGGATTCCTCCCGCCGCCGACGAGCACCTTACCAGAGGGAAGCAGCGTTGTCGTGTGTCCTCGCCGCTCTACTGCGAGTGGTGCTACCTCTTCCCAAGTCCCTGTTTCCGGATCATAGATTTCCACGCTAGCCAGAGAATTACCTTCATACTCACCACCAACCACAAGAACCTCTCCTGATTGAAGCAGCGTGGCGGTATGCCCTTTTCTGGCAGTGGTCATGGATCCCGTAGACTTCCACGTGTCCGAACTGGGATCGTATACTTCTGCACTTGACCGGTATGTGTGGCCCCATCTTCCGCCTCCACCTACAATCAGCACCTCTCCTGAAGGCAGCAGAGTGGCTGAGTGTCCTCCGCGGGCGGTTGTGGGGACGGCCGTCATACGCCAAGTGCCGGTAGCAGGATCAAATATCTCGGTTGTCGATACATCGACATTTCCTTCGCCCCATCCACCAACAAGAAGAATCTCTCCGGTGGGAAGCAGCGTGCTGGTATGGCTAATCCGAGGAACCGCCATCGATCTCGTGGACGTCCATTGCGCTTGTGGAGCTGCGTTTGTAGGCAGACCCACAGTCCCGATCACTGACAATGTGATAAACAGAGCAAGATCTTTCATGATTGCCTCCTTGATCCTGATTTGGTCACGGCTGTATTTGTCGGCTTGGGTGATCTACAGGTTCGCATTTTCAACCGCCCACCTCCTGATGCCGTCGATCCAGATCTCGAACGAATGGCTGTCAGGACCCTCCGTCCGCACCCATTTGATCTCGATCACTCGACGCTCTTGCACGAGCTCAAGTAAATCTGTCTCGATTTCCGATCCTATGCCGGATGGCATTTGGCCAACCAAGCTGAGACGGCCGGTTCGTCGCACCAGCCCCAGCGCCAGAAGCGGCTGAGCTGTGGCCTTGTCAACGACCAGGACCGTGCCGATCTGCGATTCGTCGAAGTCGAAGGACGAGAGCTCGAGGATGAATCGGCCTACGTAGCGCGCGGCATCGCCGGGAGCTTCATCGTCGATCTCGATCACCAGCGGCGACAGCTCGCTCGACCACGCCGAGGTATCGCCCGACTCGAAGCCGTCGGCAAAAATGAGACTCAACGGCGGGGTCGAAACCCGTGAACTGTTGTTTAGAGGCTCGAAGTCACTCATGCCTTGGGGGGCGGTCACCGTAGCCACGTTCTCGATCGACCCGACCGTCCCCTCCGCGACGGTTGCCGTCACCTTGTAGAGCAGCGTCCCCTGCGGCAGGAGATCTACGGTATCGACTATGTCGCCCGTTCCACTCTCCGTGCAGAAAGAGCCCACCGACGCGTCGCATGTCCAAGTGACGCTGTGAAGCGCCGCCGGAAAGAAATCGGTCACGGTGGCGGCAATGACTGGATTCGGCCCGCTATTCGTCACCGTGATCGAGTAGGTGATCGGCTGCCCGGGAAACGCCGGTAGGCCGCCGTCCTCTTTGAACACCGCGAGATCCGTCATCGTGTCGTCGATGACCAGGACGTCAACCGGCGCGACGTCGTTGTTCGGGTTGGGATCGTTCGCCGCCGAGACCGCGGCCGTCATGCTCAACGTCCCGCCGACGTCGGGCGCGGTGACGTAGAGCTGGATCTCAGGCGCCGGTCCGGTGTCCAGGGTGTCGCGCGTGCACGAGACCGTGCCGTCCGCCTCACCGCAGCTCCACCCGGTCCCGCCCACCAGACCGTAGGTGACGCCACCCGGGAGCACGCTCGAGACGGTCACCGAGTCGGCGGGCTCCGGTCCCAGGTTGGTGACGGCAATGGTGAAACTGAGCGGATCGCCCGCCAGCACCGGATTGGGAGCGGCGACCACGGCGACCTCGAGGTCGGCGTCACCCGGGGTAATGATCGCTTCGAGGGGAAGCGGGATCTCCAGCGGGATGCCACTCGCGGGAGGATCCGACGGCTCGTACTCGAGCCACGTGACGTTGCCGTGCCGGTCGACCGCCTGGAGGAAATAGGTCACCCGCTCAACCCCATTGACCCAGGCGCTGCCGGTCCAGGTTCCGTCGCCGGCGTCCGTGAGATCGACGGGAACCCAGCGGTGCTCAGCCTCGTCGTCGTAGACCACCACCACCCGCCAGACTCCGGCCTCGTCGCTCGCCGGAACGGTCCAGTGGATCGTCCGGCCGGTGACGTTGTGGTACGGGCCGTCGCCGAAGAGCGGGCCGGAGCGGTCGCAGTTGCCTTCACCGTCGAGTGTGTTGTTGAAGTAGAAAACCTCGAGATCGATCTCGCGGTGGAGACGCTGAATGGTGTACCGCGGATCGCTTTCTTCCTCCTTCACAACGTCGCCGGTGGTGAGCACCACGCTGTTGATCTCGAGATCGCTCGCTCGGCAATCGGGCTCCTCGACCAGGATCCGGCGACACGGACCGATCGGCTTGGGGTAGATCAAGCGCGGGAGCGAGCCGTGATCGGAGAGGTCGCCGCCGTTCGTGACCAGCTCGCCGATGACCGGCACCCAGTCCGTCTCCTCGTCGTAGCGCGCGCCCATCCACAGGACGCCGTGCTGACTTGTCGCGGAGAGGCGCGAGTAGTAGACGAAGTATGGCTGGAGCGGCAGGTCGGCCTCGCCCGTCGCCCGCTCGACCAGGCTGTTGAACGTGTAGTAGCAGCCCTCGGGCTCGCCGGGCGCCGGCTCCGGACAGCCTACGATGTCGTCGAGGTCGTCGCCGGATGCGTTGTGTTTCTGGTAGACGCCATCCGCCGTGAGGTCGAAGCGGAGCTCGAGGAGCGTGAGGTACGGGGGCAGGATGACTGCCTCGGTGAATCGCCGTTCGACGGTCATCGGTCCGAATCGCTCAATGCTCGTCCGGGAAGGAAGCGAATCCAAAAGCGACGGCGACGTCGGCGACGCAATCCCCGTCCGCACGGCGTACATCGGGAAACCGTAAAGGGTCCACTGCATGGAGGTCTTGATGTCGTAGGCGTCGAAGCGGGGCGACTCGAAGAAGTAGCGAAGCTTCGTACGTGTCAGCAGCTCACCGACGACCACGGTGTCGCCCTGCCTCATCTCCTCGGTGTAGATCTCGACCAGTCGCTCGCTCACGCCGATGCCGTTCAGGAGACCCCAGCCGTAACCGGTGTTGGCGAGGTACGCCATCGTTCCGCGTGCCAGCATCGTCTGTGGCAGGTCGAGCGAATGCTCGGCGTCGGTCGCGCAGCTCCCGGGCACCGGCAGGCCGGCGTGGCAGCCGACGGCGTAGACCACCGCCCCGGTATAGTCGAGGGCACCGAGACCGGGCGTCCCGCAGACGTCGGATCCGTAGACGTCGACCGCCGGAAGACCGTGGATGTCGAATCGGTCCTGGCCCGGCACACCTACCTCGAAATGGGTAGCGTGACCGTTGAGGTTCATCACGCCGTAGCGTTGGCGGCCGTGGCCGGAAAGATGGGTGCGCAGCGCCGACCGCCGGTCGGCGACGGTGGACTCGCCCCAGTCCTGGCTGATCAGCTGCCCGTCGACGGGCGCCAGAGCGTCGTCGTCGTGGGGCTCGGGCACACCGAGGGCGTACTTCCACCAACGCCGGTTCTTCTTCGCCACATCGATAAGGAAATCGTAGCCGGTGACCAGGACCTTATGCCCGGGGTCGGGATAGAGGGCCGTGAGGTCTAGGACGCCGTCCTGGCTGATGAAGGTAGCAATGGCGGTGATGATCTCCGCGGGCTCTTCGACCAGGCGTCCAACCGCGAGCTCGGGAATGAAGAGGTTGTCGTCCTGGCGGAGGTCCTCGGGGCGGATCGTGTCCAGGGTCGCCAGGGGATCGTCGGAGAGGAAGCGGTCGGCGGCCAGCGCCTTCCCGACCGTGGTGCCACCGGGCGTGAGGCCGGCGTTGGGATCGAGGGGATCGTCGGAGGTGTAGTGGGATTCAAGATAGCCCGTAGTGCGGTCCTTCATCCGGGCCATCGGGATGATCCGGTCGTCGCCGACGAGGATCAGGTACTTCACGCCAGGGTAGGCGTCGAGGAGGACGCGGACGACGTCGTGGATGCCGTCGAGCTCGCCGGGGCAGCCCGTGGGAAGGGGATCGCCGTGGCAGCCGAAGAGCACGTGGTTGGCGAGGTCGGGTTCGGGCTCCGGGGAGGCGGCGTCGGCGTCCCATGAGGCGTAGAGGGGGTCGAGGTGGGTCATAATCCCCAGATCGACGACCAGGCCCTGGACGCTGGGATGCCCCGCGAGGTCGTCAAGGCGGGTCATGAGATCGGCGGCCGCGGTTGCGGAGGTGCCCATGGTCGATTGCATGCGTGCAGGATTCGCCAGGATGAGCGTCCGGACGGATTGACCGTCCGGGTTGATTATGAAGAACGGATGTTCGCTTTCCGCGGTGGTCGTCAGGCCGGCGTGGTCGGTGACGCGGACTTCGATCTTGTAGAGCGATGTTTTTGCCCCGGACGGTTG
>JAAEQG010001508.1 GCA_024231775.1 bacterium | reverse complement strand
TTGACCGGGCTCATCACCTCCATCTCACCGCCGGCCGTATGAACCGCTGCCGTGATTCCGCTCACCGCGTAGGCCGATTCCGGCGTGCCGCCAAAGGGGGTGTCCATCACGCGCACCCGCCGCGCACCGGCTCCCAGGCACAGGGCCACCAGCGTGGCGACGACGTCCGGGTTGGTCGTCGCCGCGTACTCGGGCGGGTGATAGTCCACGCAGATGTTCGGTTTGACGATCACGTCGTCTCCGGAACGGACGAATCGTTCGATGCCACCCAGGGACGCAATCGCCGCTGTGGTGATTGCTGCCGCGTCGGCCCCACGGGCGACGGACAGGTAGGATTGTCCGCCGGAGGGAGCGGGCGGTTGGCGGCGGGCGGCAGTCTCCGCCGGTTGTGATGAGCATCCGGGGCCGGTGAGGGTCGCGCTCGCCGCCAGCGCGCCGGTCAGCTTGATAAACTGTCGTCGGGTTAATCTCGTCATCCTAAATGTCCCTCCACCAGATCTATATTGTTTGGATCGTTCGTTCCCAGGCCCACCTCGGCCCCACTCTCCATACAAGGGACAGCCATATTCATCATAGCCGTGGGGTTGCCTCCGTCGTCAGTCTTGAGTTGGATCAGCGTCTCTAGCCCCACCGTGTCGTGGGCGACGGGGTCAAAACTCATCAGAATCGAATCTCCCGTCCAGTCCGATTCCCAATATGGAAACGAGTTTCGAGTGGTGAGGCTGGCTGTCAGCACATCGCCGATGACCAGGCGAGTGCGCTCCTTGATCGGCGGCAGCGCGTTCAATTCGGCCATCACAGGCCCAATGTTTGGGTGCAAACCCGCGGGATTGCGAATGCTGCCATAGTGATTTTTCATAGCAAAGGAGACTCCCGCGATCATGTGCGCCTTGAGAACGGGCATATTGATCAACGCATCGCAACCGAGCAGGATGTCGCTGAGTTGGATGTTGCGGCCCGCGACCTCCCAGCCGTCAGTGTAGCGGTAGTCGTCGCCATAACAGCGCACGCCGGGGCCATCCTCGTTGACCGGATAGCCTGCCGTCTCCAACTCGCTGGTGTAATAGTCAAAGATGACGATTTGTTCAGCCGGGACGCCTGCCTCCTGGAGGCGCTCCGTCACAGCCATCACCAGCGGGACGTGCGTCCAGATCAGGCTGTTGCGGAATGCGTTGACTTTGATGGCGACGCGCTCGCTGGGGCTGAACAGGGCCGCCCAGGCCGCGGTGACGTCGTCCAGGCCGGTCAGTTGGGTGATGGTGGCGTCTAGCATCTGGTGGATTGCCGTGGGCGATAGCGCGCCATTCTCCCATACGCTGGCGTGAC
>JAAEQG010001507.1 GCA_024231775.1 bacterium | reverse complement strand
TCTCAAGCTCCTGGAGTGGTCGGTCCCGGGTTGCCTGGGAGCCATCGATTGCCCGCCGGGCCGGGCCGGTGAGCTCCTCGCATCAGCCGTGGCCCAAGCCGAGATCCGCCGTAACCGTGGCGAAGGCCCCGGTCTTGTCCACGGGGGGCCAGCTTGTTGCCGCGGGGATGATAAACTGAGGATGTGCCGGTCCTGACTCGCGCAGCTCAGGATAGAGTTCTCGGTGGAGTTTTGACGATGGGGAAGAAGATGTACCTTTCGATGGGATTGGTGGTCATGGTGGCGGTGGCAGTTCTGGCCATGGGTGCGGCGGCACTCTATGGCCGTTCGAGAAAGGTGCCCGACAGGATCGAGGTGGTCGGGCCCTTCGAAGTGGTCACACATACCTCCCGGCACTCGACCGGGTGGAACGAGGGGCACCTCGGCATCCGCACCGCAGAGCACTACTCACTGCGCTTTCGCGGCCGACTCTTCGCCTTCGACGGCAAGGCCGGCATGTGGGGAGACCAGACATCGAGGTACAAGACCTTCAATTCGATCATCACCTTTCCTTCCCCGGAGCCGGCCGTGGTCGTCAACGTGGGTGATCCCAACAACGCCAGCTTCTTCTACCTGGTGCGGGAAGAGGGCGGCCAGGCCGTGGCGCGGTACCTCGGAGAATCCAGCGGGGGCGTCTCCGCCGAGTGGCTCGACCCGCCCGCCGCCGAGGTCCTGGAAGTGAAGGACATAGCCCTCCACCGTGGACACATGGAGGGCGGACGGTGGCTCCTGCTGGGCGAGTACACGGTGCTCGACACCCGGAGCCTGTTCAGCTACGTCTTAAGGCCGGCAGCAGGGTTCAGCCCCAACAATTTCAAGCCGGTCATGGCCATGTCTCCCGCCGGGGGGAGCTTCGTGCGCTACGGCTGCTCTACGGATCCGAGCAACCTGGACATGCTGGCGGTCTTCAAGATCGAAAGCGGGGACTCCTATTCCCTGTACATCGACAGGACTCGAATGCGCTTCAACCTATGGGAGGAGATCGACACCGCCTGGCTCGACCACCACTTCGAGTGGAAGGAAGGCAGTGATGGGCATCTCCGCCTCTCGGAACGTGAGGAGTTCAAGCCGCTTCCGTACCACGGGCGTCTCCGGCGGGACCACGGCAGCCGGGAGTACAGCGTCAAGCCCGTCAAGCCCGAGATGCACGATCGATTCATCGCGTTCCTTAAGAGCGGGTACGGGGCCGAGATCCAGCCCCCCGTTCCGAACTCACCCGCGCGGACGTTTCTGATCGACCAACGCAAGATCAACGTGATGCTGTTCGAGGATTCCCTTGGGATCTGGATGGACTTGGAGACGGACAACCAACTGGTGGAGGAAATCGCCAAAAACTTCGACGGGGTACTCGCCACGTGCGAGCTTGACGGCCTCTTCGAGAGCGTGCCTCCTGGCCACCACCCACCGCCGGCGTCAGCCACCGGTGGTGCAGGGAATCTCCGTGCCACTGTTGTTCTGTCTGAGGATGTGGCTGCATTTGTGGATGTCTGGAATCGACCGACAGCGGCGGGGCAGCCGCCGATCTGGACCATCAATCACGTCACTGTCGGCAAACCCGTTTGCGCCTTTGTACTCTTCTCGGGTTGTGCGCGTGACGCAGAAGGTGGAGCCTCCCTCAAGGCTTCGTTTGATGTTCTGCGGCCGGATGGCTCTTCTGTTGTCACGGTGGCCGATATCCCCATCTGGAATGCGCCGGCACCCCCGGAAACGCATCTTCAAATGGCAGAGCAGAGATGGGAAATCGTATTCGATGGAGAAGAACGATCGGGAATCTACCGCATTCGGAGCTCGGTCTGCGATCTGATCGCTGAGAACTGTGTGGAGCTCTCACTGCCGTTCGAATTCATGGATATTTTCCCCTGACTACAATGCCTGATGTCGAGGAGGCAAGGGGGGTTATCGACCAACTCGAGGCCGATTACGACATCGAGCGCCGATCTGGGGCCATGTCTTTCTTGCATCGAATCCTCGCCGGAAAAGTGCCAGCTCCCCTGGCGGACGTTCGAAGACCTCAGCGAGGATTTCTCGAACCCGGAGGAGAGCCTGATGCCTGGTCGGAGAGCTCATACTTGACTAAATTCCGCGACTTGAGCGCCCCGTCAAGTCCCGGTTTTCGCTCAAGTGTCGCCCGCCACCACGGACCGAACGCGGGTGGAAAGCTGGATTGGAGGGCAGGGACCCGATCCCCAACCGCGAGCACTTCCGCCCCCGCCAGCGTGGCCGCTGGGTCGCGGCCCACCAGCCCGGATCGCGCGATACGGGCATCAGATTCCTCCAACCTGAATTTGGATTTCCTTGCCCAGCGCACGGGCATGTTTTTTCAGCGTTGACAATCTCGCCTG
>JAAEQG010001506.1 GCA_024231775.1 bacterium | reverse complement strand
GGTTCGAGGTGGGCAGCAGTGATACTTGGCCTGGCGCTCGTCTGGTTCATGGCGGGCGGGGCCCAGGCGGGGCAGTTCGAGGTCGGTCAGCGGTGGGTGTACGAGCACGAGGGGCCCCGGCCGGGGAGTATGGAGCCCAACGCGATCGATGGGCAGCGCATCCGCCAGGTCCTCTCGATGTCGCAGGAGCAGGACCAGCTGCGCTGGGTCGTCGAGGAGCGTTTCACGAAGGATGAGCATGCCACCTCGCTGCTCTACGTCAACGGCGAGCGGCTGCTGACGGCCTTTGACATTGAGGACGATAAGGGAGGGGCCGCGACGCTGACCTACGATGCGCCGCAGCCCTATCAGGTTCCGTTCCTGGCGCCCGGTGAGGAGAAGACGTACGAGACGATCCTGCGCATGAAGTCGCCCAAGTTCGCGATGCCGACGACCTCGGTGATCAAGCGGTTGCCCGATGAGACGGTCACCACGCCGGCCGGCGAGTTCGTCAATTGCCAACACTACCTCACGAAGACACGCTCGACCATGAACATCAAGATCGTCAAGATCCCCGTCACCGATGAGCGGGATCAGTGGTACCACCCGAGCGTCAACGGTCTGGTCAAGGAAGTCTATCGCAAGGGACCGATCAAGTTCCTCGCCTGGTCGTGCGATGGCTACACCGCCACCAGCGTGCTGAGTTCCTTCGGCGTCGTGGAGGTAGACGCCGCCCGCGCAGCGGCGACGCGCATCGACCCCAACGCACCGGCCGCT
>JAAEQG010001505.1 GCA_024231775.1 bacterium | reverse complement strand
TTGATCTGGAGGCGCTGGCCGCTCACGCGGGGGAGCTCCGGGACGTGGTGGTGGCGCAGCCGCTCGATCACGCTTGCCTGGCCGGTGGATTGGAGCGGATCGGGCAGGCGGTGGCGGAGCACGATTTGAATCGAGTGGTGGTGGCGGGGTGCGCGGCGCGGCTTTACGAGCCAGCCTTTGCCAGGATGATGGGCGAGGCCGGGTTGAACCCTGGTTTGTTGGAGCGGGTGAATCTGCGTGGAGAGTGCGCGTGGGTGCATTCGGGGAATGGGACGGGAGCCATCGCCAAGGCGAAAGAGTTGACGGCGATGGGGGTAGCCAGCGCTCGCCTGCGCAAGCCGGTATTCCCGGCAGTCGCGGAGGTGGCGCGGCGGGCATTGGTGATCGGCGGCGGGTTGGCGGGAATGACGGCTGCCGTGAGTTTGTCCGAGATGGGCTACGGGGTGGACCTGGTGGAGCAGTCGGCAGAGTTGGGCGGCCAGTTGCGCGAGTTGCGGTACACGTTGGCGCAGGGAGACGCCCCCGCCGCGTTCCTCGCTTCGCTGATCGAGCGGGTCGAGGGCGACGAGGGCATCAGCGTCCACAGGGAAACGCGGGTCACGGGTGTTTCTGGCATCGCCGGACAGTTTCAGACCACGTTGGCTCTCTCTGATGGCGAGGAGACGTTGCAGCACGGAGCCGTCATCGTCGCCAGCGGCGGACACGAGGCGACGACGACCGAATATTCATATGGTCAGAACCCGCAGGTGCTCACGCAGAGAGAACTGGAATCGCGGATGTCGACCGCTGTGGCCGGACGCAATTCCGAATTCGCAATTCCGAATTCCGTCATCATGATCCAGTGCGTGGGTTCGCGGGAGGA
>JAAEQG010001504.1 GCA_024231775.1 bacterium | reverse complement strand
GGATCATGTACCTTGCCACCGTGGACTCCGCGACCGTGTATCCGGGTAGCAGCAGTTCGGACTGGATCCGAGGTGATCCCCACGTGGCGTTATCCCCAGACATGCCCCGGATGAGTCTCCGGATCTCGGCGCCTATCTTTGGACGCCCAGGCTTACCTCGGGACTTTCATCGCCAGTAGAACCTGAAGCCGTCGCGGTGCCAGCGAACCACGGTGTCTGGCTTGGCGATGATCAGGCACGAACGCCAGTTCGCCCAGAACCGGGACAGCCAGACCCAGAGAATCCGATCGCGCTGCCGAAGCCGTGGGCGTTTCACCGACCGCTGCAGAACGCCGAGTTGATGGCGCGGAGCGAGGTTCTCGGCAACGATGGTTGCGCGGCCTGCAATGAACACGCCGAGCAACAAGAAGACCGTACGCACGGCGCCCATTTCGCCACCTCGATTCGGTTCCTGTCAGGGTGAATCGTAGCTGATCAGCCGGTGAGGGCGAAACGCATAAGTCCTTACAGGACAAGGCGGACGAAATAAGCCGGAGGGACACGCCGAATTCCGCACCACGCTTCACATCCCCCTTGGGGATCAACCCCCTCGTGTCGGGCGTGT
>JAAEQG010001503.1 GCA_024231775.1 bacterium | reverse complement strand
GGAGGGTTGGGACAAGATCGAAGTGCCAAACGATGGTCCGGGCGAGATTATTGGTGTCAAGCTGCAGGCCAACACCCCGGACTGGGGCCTCGACAATCCCCCGGTGCCTTGTTCCTACGAGGCGGATCCGAATTTCCAACCGTGGTTCCTCAATCCGGACGATTGGGTTGGAGCCGACGACTACGAGTGGTTCGCAGAGGAAATCCAGGCTGGAAACGATCCCGACTGCATTAATGACCCCGACAACCCAACCGGTGCGCACGAAGGGACGCAGTGGTATTGCGCAGAAGGGGCAAATCAATTCATCTTCCGCGCCTGGTTCCCGCGCATGGAGATGGGTGACGTCAATTATGTCAGATACCCTGTGATTCCCACCCTGGGAGGACTCGCCACCTCGCTCTTGGAGGCCATCGGACCTGCCGCCGTAGCCGGGCCGCTCGAGCACCGTCCGGGTAACTTTGGTTACCGGTACGACTCTTCCATGCCTTACGACTACAACGCTGACTGGGAGCTGGTCGACAACGGTAGCGGCGTAACCGATGGCTGCGCGCTGCCGGTCGGCTTCACCCCCGGCAATATCGCCCTGATCGACCGTGGTAACTGTGAGTTCGGTATCAAGACCTTGAATGCTGAGCTTGCTGGCGCCATTGGGGTAATCGTCCTCAACAACGACCCCAACCAGGACCTGTACGGAGACGGCGGAATCTGGATGGGTGGCGGCGACTTTGGTGGCTCGGTGACAATCGGGGCCACGATCGTCCACTACGACACTGGCGTGCTCCTCAAGGCCAACCTTGGCGGTCTCAACGGGCGTCTGTGGGGCGAGTTCCCGGCCGATCGCGGCGAACACTGCTGGACCCTTAATTTCTTCAACAGCACCTACCAGACCTGCGTCGGTTTTGTATCTCCCGACGATCCCAACCCGGACAACGACGCCCTGACATTTAAGATTCCGGTTTGCCAGGTGATCTTCTCTGATGGCTTTGAGTCGGGAAGCACCGGGGCCTGGTCGACAACGGTCGGTTACCCGAGGTAGAGACTGTCAGACGGGAAGAGTTGGGAAGAGTTGGGGACACTGTTCTTCCGCCAGCGTGGCGGTCGCCCTGCCCCCGGCTGACCCACCCTCTTCAACGCAGGCCGGGTCGCCCCTTGTGACGGC
>JAAEQG010001502.1 GCA_024231775.1 bacterium | reverse complement strand
CGAAGTTGAGGCTGTCACAAATCTCTCGGAGACGTTCTGTCGGATTGTCGGCAGAGAGTTGCGTCCCCCGCCTTGACTCAAAGACCCACATGTTCTTGCGATTCTGTTTCCGTAGCCGCTCCAGAATGACCTCCAACTCAGGAACGATGGCGATGCGGCGGATGGAGGACCGAGTCTTGGGTTGCCAGTGGGTGCCGTTCTTCATGCCGGGACGGATGAGGAGAATCTTGGCGGCAAGGTCTACATCGTTCCAGGTGAGGAACCTCGCCTCGGCGAGACGCATGCCGGTGAGGCAGCTCGCCGCGTAGAGGTCGGTGTGATCATTGGCGTTGATCCCCTTGTAGACGGCGCGGCCCTTGTCGCTGCCGTTGAAAGCCCGTTTGCCCGTGGCCACTTTTTGAGGGGCGGCGTGGGCCAAGATCAACCGTACCTCCTCGGGCGGCGGGCAGGGCGAACCCGCGTCTGGGAGGATGACTGGTGCTCACACTGCCACGCGCTGTCTCCGCTGCCTGCCATTCACACCACGGGCTCCGCTCGATGCTCGCCCTTCGCTCGCAGCCTTCGTGTGCCTTCCCAGCCACTCGGTCATCGCCGCGACCCTCTCCGGGTCGGTCCGCGACAACGGTCGGATCTCGGGGATGGCCTGCAGCAGATGCTCGTTGGCCAACTCCTTCCCCGCGTGGAACGCTAGCTTCAGACCCATGAGCACTACTTCCTTGATGTCTGCTCCGGTGTACCCTTCCGCCGCCTCGGCCACAGCATCCAGGTCGAACTGGTCGGGGTCCCGGTCCTTCAGTCCGAGGTGAATCCGGAGGATCTCCGCCCGCTCATCCTGATCAGGCAGGTAGATCCCGTAGATCTCGTCGATCCGGCCCTTGCGGGTGAACTCCGGCGGCAACTTCGACACGTCGTTGGATGTGCCGTTTGACGTGCTCATTGCCCCCGATGAAACCCAGACCACCGTCAGGAGGCTCCTGGCACCTGAGCAAGCCGCTGCGGCGCAGGATCTCAGCCTTCTCGTGCAGGATCAGCCGTGAGGCTTTGCCGTTCAAGGTCTTGAACTTCCGCAACGACAACGCTGTCCTATCCTCGACCTGCTGCTGGGTCATGCCCCGGCAGGCGGAGACGATGTCCGGCAGAACGCTGTCGTCGAAGTCATGGCCGTCCATCACGAACCTGACGCCGGCTTCGATGGCCGCATCGTCGGGCAGGTTGAAGTCAACTGACGTGATGTCGTTGGCCAGGGCCGGAGGGACCTCGAAGGCCGG
>JAAEQG010001501.1 GCA_024231775.1 bacterium | reverse complement strand
CTTCTGGAGCGATGGCAGGAGTATGGAGATCAGCAACGCGATTATGCTGATCACTACCAGCAGCTCCACCAGCGTGAATCCCCCGTTGAGCACACCGCCTCCGCGTCGCTCCGCTCCGGAGTATCCTTGGTTCATACTCGTATCCTCGTACGGTTCAGAAGAATGATGTTCTCGCCCGACCCCACTTCCAGCAAGGTCATCGCCCAGGCAATAGCGCCAGGGCGGTCCGCAGAAGCAGCTCTGGGCATTTGCGAGAGTCGATATCGCGCCCCAACTCGCGCTACGCACTTAAGTTGCCGACGCCGCCAGAATCTTACAGCTTCTCCGCCAAGAAACGTATAGGCCTCACCAGGCACATCTCACTGACGACCATGGGCACCCCATCCTGTCGATCCCCAAGAAACGGATCACAAAACGGGAAAGCTTCCCTAATCAACCGCCTCGCGGATAATAGCCCTCATGGCCTCCGACGCAGCAAAACGAATCGAGGATCTTCGCGAGCAGATTCGCCGGCACGACCACCTGTATTACGTTCTCGCCGAACCCTCGATCTCCGACGGCGAGTATGATCGTCTGCTCCGCGAGCTGCGCAACCTCGAAACCGCACATCCGAATCTGGCGGCGGCGGACTCGCCCACCCAGCGCGTGGGCGGCCAACCGATCGACGGCTTTGAGCACGTCCGCCACACCCTATCCATGCTCTCGATCGACAACACCTACGACGAGCCGCAGCTCCGCGAGTTCGACGAGCGCGTCCGCAAAGCCCTGGAGACCGACGAATACCGCTACGTGGTGGACCCCAAAGTGGACGGAGTCGCCGTCTCGCTGCGCTATGAGAACGGGGGGCTGGTGCTGGCTGCCACCCGCGGCGACGGAGTCACCGGCGACATCGTCACCCACAACGTGCGCACCATCAAATCGGTGCCGCTGCGGTTAGTGGGCCGAGACTGGCCACCGGTCTTGGAGGTTCGCGGCGAGGTCTGCTGGCCTTGGGAGGACTTCCGGCGGTTCAACGCAGCCCGCGAGACCGCTGGAGAACCCGTCTTCGCCAACCCGCGCAACGCAACCGCCGGCTCGCTCAAACAGCTCGACCCGCGCAACCTGGCGGACCGCCGGCTCGCCTTCGTCGCCCACGGCTTCGGGCAGATCGAACCTCTGCCCGCGGACACGCACACCGCCCTCTTCGAGCGCTTCGCCGAGTGGGGCATCCCGGTCAGCCCCTACAGCGAAGTGCTGGACGACATCGACGCGGTAATCGCCCACTGTCACGCCTGGGCCGAGCAGCGCCGGGGATTACCCTACGAGACTGACGGCTTGGTGCTGAAGATCGACTCCCTCGCCCAGCGCGACCTCCTCGGAACCACCAGCCGCTACCCCCGCTGGTGCATCGCCTACAAGTTCGCCGCCGAACGGCGCGAAGCCGTTCTCAAGAGCGTTTCGTTTCAGGTGGGGCGAACGGGTGTGGTGACCCCCGTAGCACGTTTTGAGCCGGTGCATCTGTGTGGGACCGAAGTCTCGAATGCCAGCCTTCACAACTTTGATGAGATCACCAGGTTAGATGTCAGGATGGGCGACACCGTACTTGTAGAGAAGGCTGGCGAAATAATCCCACAGGTGATTGGCGTTGTGAAGGAGAAACGTGTTCGGGGGGCACGGCGAATCCAACCACCTCACCGATGTCGCGAATGCGACTCCGCTCTTGAATGGGATCCTGTGAAACCGAGGCATACGGCTTACCGGTGTGAGAATCCGGACTGTGAGCTGTTCTTGACAAGACGGCAGCGGATCAGCCCACCCAGGGCATGCAGGATGAGCTCGGGGAGAGGGTGTGATCGCCCCGTGGAGCTACTTGAGCACATGGTCGATCTGCGTTGCCCGAATCCCCGATGCCCAGCCAGACTTAAGGAACTCCTGGCGTTCTTCTGCGGTCGCAATCAGATGGACATCCAAGGCATGGGTGACGCTTTGGTAGTCGCGCTTGTAGACCAAGGGCTGGTCAGCAACCTGGCAGAGATGTATGAGCTCAATCGAGACACGGACAAGCTAGCATCTCTTAGGCTGTCGGATATGGAGTTTGGCGAGAAGAAGACCGATGAGTTGCTCGCGAGGATTGAGCAGGCCCGGAAAACGCCCGCTCCGAAGCTACTCCCCCATATGGACATTCCATTTCTTGGCGATCACGCCACCATGTCGCTCGTGAGTGGTTTTCCCACATTGGGTACGCTTGCCACGGCGACCACCGGACAGCTTGAGCGAATCGAGAACCTCTTGCCGGACGCACGTGCTGCCATAATCCACTTCTTCGGACCTTCCCCACGCGCGCGGCTGGTGGGGCGACTACGTCGCATTTCACATCCTAGCCGGCTTGCACTCACAGGGCTGGGAAATGTCCTTATCGCAAGACTCATTGATGGAGGTCTTGTGCGTTCCGTTGCCGATCTGCTGGTGTTGCACCGTCACCGGAACGCGCTCGTCAAGCTCAAGTTCCCGAGGACGCTTGGTCTGAAGACGGCGAAAAGTGTTCTGGATGCAATCGAGCGCAGCAAGCAACAGCCGCTGTCGAGGCTGCTGGCGGCGTTGAATATCCCCCATGTCGGCGCGAGTGTGGCCGAACTGTTGGCGAATCACTTCATTACAATGGAAGCCGTAATGGCTGCGCCTGTGGCTGCGTTGAAGTCCATCAAAGGTATCGGTCCAGGAACGGTCGAAAGCGTCCGGGCCTTTCTCGATGACGATCAATGCAAGCAGTTGATAGACCGTCTGGGCGCGGTGGGCGTGAACATGACCCAGCCAAGGTCTGTTACCCCCGGGGGTCTTCCCTTGGACGGCTTGACGGTTGTTGTGACTGGTACCCTTGGGCATTTCAATCGCGCGGAGATCGAGACCCTTATCAAGGAACTGGGAGGCAAGCCTGCTGGTTCGGTGAGCACAAAGACATCATTCGTGGTCTACGGCTCGTCTGCAGGATCAAAGCTCCAAAAAGCCAAGAACCTTGGGATCGAAACTATCGACGAACAGGAGTTTCGGCGTCGCGTGGGAAGGTGAAAGATACGTGGAGGTCCAAGATGCTATCAGACACAGAATTTGCTGTTGTCGACGTTGAGACGACGGGGCTATTCCGTAAGGGGACCGACAGGATCATCGAGATCGCCGTCCTCCGGGTTGACTCAGAGGGAGACACGCTAGACGAATACTGCACGCTGGTGAATCCGCAGCGCGATCTCGGTCCAAGCAACATTCACGGCATTACGGCCCGGCAGGTGAGACACGCCCCATCATTCCGAGAGATCGCCGGCGATATACTGACCAGGCTTGCCGGAGCAGTCTTCGTCGCACACAACGCCCAGTTTGATAAGGGCTTCGTTCGATCGGAAATGGACCGACTCAACTGCACGCTTCCGGACCTCCCGCATCTATGCACGATGCGGCTCGCCAAGAGGGTGATTCCTGCCATCCCCAGTCGCCGGTTAGAGGAGTTGTGTCAATACTTCGGTATCTCCATCGGTCAAGCGCATTCGGCGTATGCGGACGCTCGTGCCACCGCTAGCCTGCTGAAGTTCTGCGTTGCCAGACTCGGCGACCCGGACCATCTTTCGCTTGCTGACCTTGGTGTCGTAGGTAAAGGGGCGCCGTCCACGAGATGGCCAGCGTTGTCTCCCAGTGGCAAGGCGTATCGACGAGAAGATGCCAATTGCGAGATTCGGTCCGAACCGTGCTACGTTGCACAAGTGGTCGCAAGGCTTCCGGCGGCAAATGATGTGACGGAGGAGGCTCAGGAGTACCTCGCTTTATTGGACGCCGCACTTGAAGACCGGCGGATCTCGGTGCAGGAAGCCGATGCTCTGCTCTCCCTTGCAGCCGACCTAGGCATGGGGCGTGAGCAGGCAGTCAACACCCACCGCCGTTACATGCGCGATCTGATCTGTGTCGCGCTCAGCGATGGCGTCCTGTCCGACACGGAGATGAGAGATCTCGACGAGGTGAGAGCCCTTCTTGGCATCTCGCAGGATGACTACTTCATGCTATTCGACGAGGCTGATGCACAGGTCGATGCAGCGAAGGAGTCGCGTGCCCCTGCCGCCCCCAAACGGCTGAACCTCACGGGCAAGACCATCTGCTTCACGGGTGAACTCGCCGCCCAGATCGACGGCAGGCCAGCGACGCGGGAGGATGCTATCCGGGCTGCCGAAGGAAGAGGCATGGTTGTGAAAACGGGGGTAACAAAGGCACTCGACTATCTGTTGGCTGCGGATCCCGACACGATGTCCGGCAAGGCAAAGAAGGCACGCCAGTACGGCGTCAGGATCATCGCGGAGCCAGTGTTCTGGAACATGGTGGCTTCATCCTGACGCGCGCAAGCTGAACGGTCAGCGCCGGGGGACGGATCGAACCCAACTCCCAGCCCCCTCCCCCAATCCAGAAGAACCGAAACAGAAATGCCCCGCCCAGCGCAGGACCGCGCCGAGCGGGGCATGGGTGCTCAGTTCAGACGAACAAGAAGAAGCGCCGCCGCTACTTCCGTTTGCTCGTTCCCCTGTATTCCGCCATCTTCTTCAGACCCAGGACGTCGCGCTCGGTGAAACACCACTCCACCGTGTTGTCATCCACGAACTTGGCGGTCCCCCTGCTGATGGTGTTGCCACACGGGCCGCTGCCCTTGCCGCTCATCTTCCAGGTCTTGCTCTCCTCGTCGTAGCACGCAGTCGATACGCCGACGTCACCGTGCTCGCTGAACCACCAGTTGCGGTACTTCTTGGCTTTGGTGTCGTACGCCCACACGCCCATCATCTGCATCGTGCCCAGCCCCCCCATGTCGGCCTCGCCGATCTCGACCAGCAGGCGATCGTTGCACATCCACTTCGCGGTGCTCTTGCCCGTCCCCTTGATCATCTCGTCGCACACCGCGAGCTTCATCTCGGCATCACCTTCCCAATCGCCAACCCACATGTTCAACTGGTCCAGCTCCGCCGGGCGCTACGGCGTCATCGCCTTGAGTTCCTCGACCGTGAACTTCGGCATGCACCCGACCGCCCCGACCGTCACCGCCACCAACAGAACCGCGCACCAGCACTTCCTATGGATCATCGCTCATTGCTCCTATCAGGTACCGCAGATCAGATACTGTCCGCCAGGCGCGCCGCCCGACAGCCCGAAGCCAAGCATTCTACGCCGGGCGCAAAGCCCGGCAACCGATCAGCGTACCCACTGGTGACCATCTGCAACGGCTGGCGGAGAGGGCGAACTGGAGGACCTGGGCAGAGCACGGCATCTACCCCAACAGGGCTCCATCCCGCTGGTCCGAGCCACGAACGGATCTCGGGGTGGGAGACGAAGTCATCCGCGGGCGGATCGATTGGCGCGATAACCATCCCTGCGGTCCATCTCAGGGGCTCTCGGTCGCGGTGACATTCTTGTGACGCGCAGTCCAGGGGTTTCCTCACGTACTTTCGGGAGGAATCCGCTACAATGGCGAGGCCTGCGGAATGGGCATGGCTGCACGTACGGGTCGGTTTTTCGCCCGCCAGCAGAAGATGTGCGGGATGAGGTTCGTTCGGGCGTAAGGAGACAGGTGGATGTGTGGAATGATGCGGCGAGGTGTTGAGTTCGGGGGAATCGCGTGCCTGACCATCGCGTTGGCCCTGGCGTTCTTTGGCCTCCCCGGGGAGGCTGTGGCAGGGGGTCCCGGATGCGGTGCGAAGGGTGACCCGCCTCCCGCCACCCCTCTCGAATTGGTCACTGCCGGAGAGCGCACCGGTGACACCGAGTTGGCCCCCGGCGAAGCCCCGGCTGGAGGTACACCCCAGTTCAAGTGCGCCGAAACGACTTCCACGGTTAAACCTAGTTGGACCGGCAAGCCCGTCGTCGGCAAGTGGGTGGTCAGCAACACCGGAACCGCAAACCTGACCCTGAAAATCAAGGGCGGGTGAGGTACGAAAATCGGCGGTCGGTCCGACCGCGTGATCAAGCCGGGGGCGTCCGAAGAAATCACCGCCTCGTTCAACAGCCGAAACCTGGTGGGCAACTTCACCAAACGGGTGAACCTCACCACCAACGATCCCAAACAGCCCAAGATGGCCCTGCTGTGCAAGGGACGGGTACTCGTTCCCTTCCGGGCCAGCCCGAAATTCGCGAACTTCACCGACATCGAAGACGGAACCACCCCTTTGCCCATGACCGTCTCGATCCGACGAGGAGACGGCGGGCCGCTGAATCTGGAGGTGAAGGAAATCCACACCTCCGGCGTCGAGGTGGATCTGCAGGAAATCGAACCCGGCGAGCAGTACGAGCTGACCATCGGAATCACCCCGCCCCAGAAACCGGGTAAGTTGCGTAGCTGGATCAAGGTGAAAACCGGCGTCAAGGAACTGCCCGAGACAACCATCCCGGTGTACGCCACGATCCCACGCGGCTGGGCTCAGGAGGAGTTCGCCGCTGTCGGCGGTTAGCGTCCCGCAGACACCCGCAAACCGTATCGGTCAGACGCGGGTAGAGAATGCCAACACAGATCGAGTTGGGTGGCATGGGCAAACTCGTTTGCCCGTGGTTCCTCGGCTCGCCGCACGGATGAGCAGCGATCGCCCGCGCCCCCCCCCTCCTCCGCGCGAACGCCGAAACCGAGCCGTGATCGTGCGGGAGCGAAACGCAAGCTGACGAGTTCGAGTCCGCAAACTCAAACTGCATTGGTCCAAGCGATTACCCAACCGAACCAAGGCACCGAATCGCTCGAAGCTATGGGTTATCCGAGCCGCGCCCGTCAGGAAGCGGTCTTGTCGCGGGAACGTCTCTTCCGGTATCTCCGCTCGGCAAACGCCATCGGCACCCCAAGACCAACCGAACCGGCATGACTACGAGGTCGCCGGGACCGCAGTGCGTCCAGGCAGACCCGCGAGCCCGGGCACCGCAGCTTGGTCCTCCGTAGTTCGGGCTGGGCGTTTCCGCCGCGGCGCAGCCGATTCCCCAGTCATGTGCTCAGGGGCCTCCGCCACCGCCCGATTCCACGCGCTGCGTTCCGCACGGGTGAGCAGTTCGCGGAGCTTGGGACGAAGCTTGTCCGCCTTGGAGCGCCGAGCCCCAGCCGGCCTGATCGCCCCATTGTCCGCCAAGCCGGAATCCAGAACGCGCGTCAGAATCCCGAACAGAACCGCACCCATCTCCGGGGTGATCTTGGAAAGCCTGATCTCGCGATAAAGCCGATCCATAGCATCCCCGACCGCCCGGCGGCTGGTCAGCTTGCGCAAGTATCCGTCCGGCAGACGGGCCAACCGATGATGTCGCCTTCCCCCGGAAGCGGCGATCTGCTGCCTCCGCTCGGCGGACAGCTCCGGATCGTGAAACGGGCAAAAACCGGTCCCCTTCCGCGCCCGACCGCGGCAGCGACGCCCAGCCTTGGTGAGCGCCGTGCATCGAAGACTGAAGGGCATGTGCGGGACTCGCCGAGGCTCCGGCGGCGTGCTGGTGTCAGTTGGCGCCGGAGATTCCTGCGGCGCGCACAAAGCCTCCCAGAGCAACGTGTGATTCTGGTCTTTCTGCGACACGATCAGTTAACCTGTTCTGCGTCGCACCGACGGACATCCCTGCCGCGCCGGCCGATCAGGTTGCGTCCAGTTACACCCTCAGACCATCCGTGCTGTAGTCAGGTGACTCCGGCTTCCCCCGAGGTACTCGCGCATCATCCACCGCCAATCGGGGCGAAATCGCCCAGTGAGTGGTTGCTGCTGAGTTCCTCATGCTATATCCACGCCCGACTAAAGCAAGAGCGCCGCCGGCAAGGAACGATAGCATCACCTGTGAACAACCTTTCTACAACAGCGCAACCTCTTGCACAGCAGGAACTCCCGCGCGGGCGACGCATGATATCACAGTTGCCTACCCTGCCGAGAGCGGTCTCCATGAGGCGACTCATGGTGCAGCCCCAAATGCGCCGAGGACGAACGCCAGCCAATCAGAGCCCGGAGCGCAAGCGACGGGTCAGCCCCAAGAGCCCAATCTCGCTGCCCCCCGGAAACGGGTGTCCCATCTAGTTGATCCGCCCCCCGGGCGAATCTCGAGGTGGGGGACGAACCGCATCAGCTTGGGCAACACCCTCTTGACCACCGAGGGGCGATCCCGCACCCTCCACTATCCAGAGACCGCCCGGAGCGGATGCGCCGCCCCAGGCCGGAGTCCACGCGCCCATGAGGAAGAAACGTGACCAGCCGGCTCGAAACCGGCGTGGCAAGGACCAACCAGCAATCGCTGCGGATCCGGGCAAGGCCAGCGGACACTGGACCCGGGTCGCGGACATCGCCGCCCCCATCGCAGCGTCAATCACCTTCTTCGTGCTGGTCTGGACGTTGTATCCACTTCACACCGTGCTGTCCTTCAGCCCCGACGAGGGCAACAACGTCATCAAGGCCCTGATGATGTCTCGGGGACACAGCCTCTACGCGGAGATCTGGAGCGATCAGCCTCCACTGTTCACCTGGATGCTACGCCTCTGGATGGGGGCTACGGATTGGAGCGTGCCCCAGGCTCGGATCCTGGTGTTGATCTGTGCATCGGTGCTGCTGTGGAGCCTGTACCAGACGGTGCGTCTGAGCTGGGGACATGGGGCCGCCCTGGCAGCGGTCGTGATGTTAGCGCTCACCGAGCACCACATCCGCTTGAGCGCCTCGGTGATGCTGGCGGTTCCGACGCTGATGTTCGTGATGCTGGCGGTGTACGCGTTGGCTAAGTACTGGTCCTCGCCACGAACGGTGTGGCTGGTGTTGTCCAGCGTCTGCTTCTGCCTTGGATTGTTCACCAAGCTGATCGCCGCGTTGGTGGCGCCGCCGATTGTCCTGGTCCTCTTGCTGTGCATCCGCCGCTACCGCCGAGAGAGCGCCGGCCGGTTGCGTCGGTGGCAGCCGGCTATGGTGTGGGCGGGTGCGCTTGCCCTGACGGGAACGCTTCTGGTGCTCGTCACGATTCGCGGGAGCGCCTTGGGACAGTTGATCGCCCCCCATGCGGACGACAAGCGTGTGGTCACCGCCGATACCGCCAAGGACGCGAAGTACGCCGAAGTGTTTGAGGAAATGGTACTGGCGGATGGGGTGTACGCACTCCTGGGGATCGTTGGCGTGGCGCATGTAGTCCGCCGTCGAGAGTGGTTCTCTCTTCTTCCGGCGCTGTGGTGCGGGCTGGCACTGGTCGCCCTGCACGGACACCGCCCCCTCTGGTACCACCACTACATGCTGATGACGATCCCGATTTGCTGGGCGGCGGGGATCGGAGTTGGCCCGCTGCTGTCCGGTGCCCAGTGGCGGTCCATACTACGCCTGAAAACCGGCGGCGTGCTGATGGGCCTGGGCGCCCAACTGTCTGCCGGCGTGCTGCTGATCGTCGCGTTGCTCGGAGTCCCCTCGAAGGTCCAGCGTATCGGGGATTTCGACTTTGAGGCGATGACCACGCGCGATCGACACATTGTCGCGCTCATGCGGGCCTTCAAGGAACACACCCGCTACGCCATGTCCGATCGCCAGATTCTACCCTTCAGTGCCGGGCTGATCGTCCCGCCGGAGTTGAGTGTAACCTCGCGCAAGCGTATGCGCGGCGGACATCTCTCCCCGAACCAGTTGGTGGACATTCTCGAACGATACGAGCCCGAGCAGATCTTCATCTCCTGGCGGCGGCGGATTCCGGTCACCGACGAACTTAACCGTTTCCTGGACGACGGCTACATCCTCGTCTATCACGACGCCGCCGGCTTCGCTCGCGGACATCCGGGGGCACGGTTCTATGTGCTCCGGCGGCTGGAGCCTTTTGTGGATGAAGCTCTGCAAGACGCCATGGCGGAAGTGCCTGCAAGCCCGGAAGCGGTCTGCAATTGGGGCTGGCGCTGCCTGAACACCGGACGCTACGCCGAGGCGATCGAGCATCTCGACGGGTCCATCAGGCTGCAACCGACCCTTCCCGCCTACCGCGGACTGGGGCAGGCGTTGGAGAAGGTCGAACGCCTCGAAGAGGCGCTCATCATCTACGAGAAGCTCCTGCGCATTCTCAGCCAAGCCACCGGAACCGAATCTGAGACCGCCCAAGTCCGGGCAAAGCTCGAAGCCTTGCGCCCATCGCCGTGACGGCCTGGCAAGACTCTCTTCCTTGTGCGACCGGTTTCCAACCGGTCTCCTGGAGCCCGTAGAAGCTGAACGACAGGCTTAGGAGCCTGTTCCACAGACGTCTGCCACGGGCTGCTAGGGCGCCGACGTACCCTGTCGCGCGTAGTTCACCTGAAAGATGCCGAAATCGCGCAGATCAACGTTTCCGTCACCATTGAGGTCGCCCTGAAAATAGCCAGCGGGCTGGCCGAAGGATGACACCATGATCTGATGATCGTCCAGAGACACCGCGAAGTCGCGGTCGAGGTCGCCAACTACAGACCCGATCACCTCTTCCACCAAAGCCACCAGGTCAGCCTGGTCGATCACCCCAGCCGAAGCGCCGGTGTCCACCAGATCGTGCTCCGGCGCGGGCGGAGGCAGGTCCAGGTAATCAAAGAGGCTGTTGGCGTTGCCACTCACTTCGTCATCCACGTCGTCAAACTCAACCACGCTGCTGTTATCGAAGTCTCCCGGAGTCAATGCAGGCCAGACCAACGTCGCCACCGACTGACGGATGAGGCGGTAGGAGACGTATTCGCCGTTCCGCAGCACGTCGAACCAGCGCGAGCTCCCGGTGGGGTTCAGGGCAATCAGCACTTCTGAACCATCCGGGTTTCGAAAGGCGACGGTTTCTATCTCGTCTTCGATTGTATCCGAGTGGATCCGCCGGGCCCCGGGCTGGACAAACTTGCCCGCGTGCCCGAGCACATAATACTCCACCTCGCGCGTAACGTTGCCCCTTCCGCGCTCGATCGTCACCACCCCTCGACAGTTGTCGCATCCCCCGGGCAGATACGGGCCGTTGTCCTCGTCCAGGGCGAGGTTCCAGAACATGACACTCCGCGCCCAGTTGCGGGTGGCTCCGATGATAATGTGGCGGAAGTTCCAGACTAGGTTGTCGGAGAAGTTCGGAGCCCAGTCGCCGCCGGATATCTCCGTGAAGTGGATCTCCTTGTCCGGGAAGTAGCCCTGCACCAGCGATTGATTGGCCACGTCACCGGCGTACCCGTGAAACGCCGAACCGGCGATGTAGACGTTGGCCTCCGGATCGTTGAGCACGACGACAGGGTAGTTCCATTCGTCCCAGTTGTGGTCGTAGCAGAGTATCCGCGTATCGATTGCCGCAGCGGCGAAGGCCGGCCCCAGGTGATCGCCGATGAACGTGCTCTGCTGAAACGTGGCCATGGACGCGGAGGGCAAGGCGACGGAGTCGTGTAGCGGCTCGTTCTGCACGGTCACGTAGTCGATGGTCAGGCTCTCCGCGGCGTAGTCCTCGACAAACTTCACGAAGTACTGGGCATACTCCTCGTGGTACTGCCACTCCAGCGAACCGCCGAGCAACGTCTCGGAGGACTTCATCCAAGCCGGCGGGCTCCACGGCGTCGCCAACAGCTTCAGCTCCGGATTGAGCCCGCCGGCCTGCTGCAGGGTGGGAATGATGTACGCAAGGTCATGGGCAATCGAGAAGTTGCTGAGCAGCGGATCGGTCTGGCCCGCGGGCATGTCGTCATACGTATACGCGGTCAACGCAAAATCGGACGCACCCATGGGAAGATGGAGCATCCCGATCCCGATTCCGAGCTGTGCGGAAAAAAGCTGCTCCATGAGCGCATCGCGCTGAGCAGTGCTCAACTCGTTCTGAATCAACCACGCCGACGAATCAGTGAGCGCAGCTCCAAACCCCTCAATAGTCTGATACGCAAGCGTCGGGGTAATCTGGATCTGCGTACCATGCGTTCCGGTCCCCGGCTGGAAGGTGAGGCTGGGACGTTGCTCCAACAGACTGGCCTGATCGCCCCGGGTAAGCCAAACCTCGACGTCGCTCCCCACCGCCGGGACCGCTGCAAGGAGGATCAGCAGCATACCCACAGCGCTCATGACCTTCGCATTGAACCTGAGCATCTGCGTCCTCACTTGCCCTCGGAAAACCGCACAGCTACCCGACACCCACGACATCATACCACGCGGCGCACCCCGACCGACCACGCCGGCCGGCCGGGCAACAAGCAGAGCCAAAGACCTAGCCAGCCCCGCCGAACGCCGTCTGCATACCGGCGAAATCGCCCAGATCCACGTCGTTATCATCGTCGAAATCGAATACGTCGAGACAATTCGCTCCACCGGGCACGACGCCCGGACCCTCCAGGCAGCCCACAAACTGGGCATAGTCGTCTAACTCCACGTCCCCGTCGCCGTCGGCGTCACCGGGAATCTGCGGGACTACCTCATGGAGCGAAGTGGCAAAGATGAACGCGTTCCGCAACGTCCCACCATCAAAGCCTACGTTGTCGAAGAACACAATCGGCCGAACGTAGACCGTGCCGGCAACTGCGGTCCCGGTTGCATCGAAGCTGAGGCCGTCGCCGGTCGTGCTGGTATCTATGGGCACGATGGCCTCGCCGAGCTTGACGAAATCGTCACCACCGTAGTACTCCAAGCCGAAGAACAGGTCCGCGTCAAAGTTATCCTCGATCCGCACGTTGAGCAGATCGAGGCGGTACTCCGCCCCCGGCGTGCCCAGAATGGCCTGCTGGTAGACCGCCCCGCTGTTGCCGATCTGTTCGGCGAACAAACTGGCGTGGGCGTTGCCCGGCCCGAAGAACTCATTGAAACCGGTGTTGCCAAATGAACCCCAGTAGTCACCAAAGCTACCATCGCCGTTTGCGTCCGCAAACGCGAGGTTCTTGAGAAGCTGATCTCCCGGCGCGGGGGCCAATCCCATGAACGCCTCAAAGACGAACGTGTTTGCCTGGGCTTGGGCGGCGTATCCCGGATTGACGTTCTCGAAACGCACCACCGGGCGAACGAACACCGCTCCCGCAATCGCCGTAGCCTGCATGCTGAACACATTGCCGTCCACGGTTCCATTGGCGATGCGCGTGGCGGTGTCCACCAGTTCCAGGCTCTCACCGAGCTTGGTGGCGTCATCAGCCGCGTAATACTCCAAACCGAACAACAGGTCCGCGTCCCAGTTCGGTTCAATGCGCGTATTCAGCAGATCAAGCTGATACTCAGTCTCCGCTAGTACGGGAATGCCCGTCTGGAATACGCCGCCGGAGTTGCCCGCGAAGTCGCCGAACAGGCTCGCATGGGGGTTGCCGCCCCAGAAGTCATTGAAATCGGCGTTGAAGAACGCCCCCCAGGAATCGCCGAACACTCCATTGGTGTCAACGTCGTTGAAACCCGGATTGGCCAAAAGATTCACCCCGGGAACAAGCCGTGTCAGCGAAGCTTCGAACACGAAGACATTGCGGTCCGTCCCGCCCGTGGTGGCTACGTTGTCAAAAAAGACCACCGGGCGAATGTAGACCGTACCCGCAACCGAGGTGGCAAGCATGTCGAAAGACAGACCGTCGCCCTTGGTCGCCGTATCGATCTGCACGATGGTCTCGCCCAGCTTGGCGAAGTCGTCCGCCCCGTAGTATTCGAGCCCGAAGTACAGATCGCCGTCGAAGTTCGCCTCGATGCGCACGTTCTCCAACCTGTACCGATACCGGGCCTCTGACGCACCGAGCACCGCCTGCTGGAAGACCCCGCCGGAGTTGCCCACCGTGTCCGCAAAGAAACTGGCGTGGGGGTTGTCCGCCCCGAAAAACTCGTTGAAGTCCGCGTTGCCGAACTTACCCCAGTAATCGCCAACCGTACCGTTGGTGTTCTCGTCCGCGAATCCGGGATTCTTCAGCGCCTCCTCGCCCGGAGTCGGCGCCAGACTGAGATAGGTATCGAACACGAACAGGTTGGCCTGAGCCTCACCGGCGTACGCCGGATTCACGCTCTCGAAGCGCACCGCCGGCCGCACGTACACCGTGCCCGCAACCGCGGCACCCTGCATACTGAACACGTTGCCCTCGACCATACCGTTGGCCAGCCGCGTCGCCGTGTCGAGCAACACCAGGGACTCTCCCAGCTTGGTGGTATCATCCGCCGCGTAGTACTCCAGGCCGAGGATCAGGTCAGCGTCCCAGTTCGCCTCGATCCGCGCATTCAGCAGATCGAGTTGGTAGGTCGCCCCCCAGGATCCCGGAATCCCTTGCTGAAAGAACCCGCCGGAATTGCCCGCGGTGTCACCAAACAGGCTCGCATGAGCGTCTCCGCCGAAGAAGTCGTTGAAGCCGACGTTCCAGAAACTGCCCCATCCAGCCCCGATGGGCGGCCCCTCGAAGCCCGAGTTGGTCAGCAGATTGGTGGCCCCCCAGGCGGGACTGACCAGACCAGCCACCAGCACTGCCGGAATCAAAAGGCATCGTGTGTGCATAAACATATCGCTGTCCACCTTCTTTCCGATACCCGCGCACGCCACGGTGTAGCCGCGGGCAGTTCCGCAAACCGCAGCCGCCTCGTGAGCGACTACCGCCATTTCATCGTCACTTCAGGTCGCCGGGATTCCCCGGGAATCCTGACCCTACGCACGACGCCGCCGAAGCCCGACCACCAGACCGAACGCCAACAGGCAGACCGTGCCCGGTTCGGGAACCAGCACGACCCCCGCTTCGTCGAGGTTCAGCGAACCGCCCACCGTCGACTGCCAATCAGCCAGCTTGAGGATAATGCGACCGATGTCGGCCCCCGCGGGTGCCTCGACCACCCCGCCGACGTCCACCCACTCGTCCAGCGGATCACTGGCGGAGTAGTAGCGATCGACTTCCACGGAGGCGAGAACGTCGCCGGGCTCCGTACCGACCGCACTGTTGTAGAACTCCGCCTTCAACAGCCCGTTCCACCCGATCAAAGGATCGCCCGAGACGCTCAAGGCCATGACGCTGAAGTCGTACTCCTCCCCGGCCGTCACCGTGAAGTCCTGCCAGACCCCCGTGTCGTCCCACCAGAACTTGATCGCCTTGGTGTCGATCACCTTGCCGGCATCGTCGTGATGCCAACCGCTCTCCGAACCCCACGCAAACCAATCCGTCGGTACGCCGCTCCCGTTGATCCCCCCGGTATCGCCGTCTTCAAAACCGCCGTTGCTCAACAGGTTGGCTGATGCGGATTCACCCCACCCGCAGCACAGCAACAACGCCACCAAACCGCCGATCGTCAGGGCACGGCACCAACTTCTCCGCTGGCCACTGTCCATGATTCCGCCTCCAAGTTAGAGAGAGATAAAGAGAGAGAACTAACTGTGCCTTCCGCGGACTTCGTACGTAACGAAGCCCGGTCAAACTTCAACGCTGCGTCGCGGGGGGTCTCCCGACTCGGGTATACGATAATGAGCACCCGGGCCTGGTCCGTGGGGATCGTGCCCGCGACCCGCAAGGTGCTCCAGGCGTCACCGCTAGCCAGATCCTCGAAACGGTAGGTCTGCGACGCCACCCTCAGCAGACGCCCCTCGTGGGGGCTTTCGATCCGCAGCTCGATCGACTCCGGACCGTGCTTTCCGTCGGCGGGAAGATCTCGATTCGCCTGAACCGTGAAGGTGTAGCCCGTCCCCGGAACCAGCCCGCTCACATCCTGATAAGTGCCCGAACTGTCCGTCGAACCCAAACGCCAGTGATGGTAGCCCAGCACGCACCGCCCATCGGCCCGCGGCGTCCAGCCGTCCTCGCGATTGAACCATGCGCCCCACCGCTTCCAGTCTCGGGCCTGATCGCGCGCGTGCTCGGCATCGCCCGCCACCTCGAAGGAACCATTCCGCAGCCTGTCCCGCTCGGTTCGGGGCGCTTCGCCCACCGGATGGAACGGCTGATTGATGCCCCAGAAGGTCGCCGATGCCAGCAACAACTCGTCGTGAGCCAGAATCGCCAGACCAAGGAGACCTCCAGTTTCCAGCGACTCGATCCTCGGGACCGCCTCCCGACGCCAAGTGCCCTCCGCCCCCGCGAAACGCACGTACAAGCTCCCTCCTTTGCGCTCGAGCCCCAGCCCGACGGGGAACCCCATCACCCCCAGACACCGTTCCTGCATAATGCCCCCGCGACGGTCCCGCCAACCGAGCATCACCCGCCCGTCGGGAAACGCGTGGACCAGAACGTGGGCTGCATCAGGCGCCGTGCTCTCCCGCAGCATCCAGCCCGCCTTGGCATGGTGGTGCGGCGGCTCAAAGGAGCGCAACCACGCCGAAGTCTCGAACTCGTCGCCCGCAGGCTTGTGGGCAAAGTGAAACGCATCGAAGTTGCCCCAGATGTCTCCACCGCCGCCCCAAACGGTAATCCGCCCGAGATCATCCTGCCGCCCTCCCCCCGGCTGAGCCCCGCCGACGTCCGCGTGACCCCATCCGGATATCCGATCGGTGGACGCCGCTCCAGGGGGGATGACCGCGCCGGCCTTCGCCAACTGAAGCGGAGTTGTCCGAGGCGCGGTCAGCGCCGCCCGCAGCTTCTCGTCCGCCGCCAACTCCATCGTGCCCAGCGCCCGAAAGGCCTGTTCGATTTCGTCATACGCCGCCGTGTGCAGATCGGGCAGCACGAACGGCTTCGCGTTGGTGACCAGATACCAGTTGTCCGGATGAACACCGCCCTCGGCGTGAAGCGTGCGCAGCGCCCACATCGTCGCCGCCCAACCGCTCGCCGCGAAGTCGTCGAAGTATCGACGCATCAGCTCCGGCTGGGCGGAGTAGTCGAAGACCACGTTGAACTCACCCACGAGGTAGGGAACGTCCAACTGGGAGACCAGCCCCCGCTTCGCTGCCAGGTTGTGGCCCAGGAACCGAGCGTGCGTCTCCAAAGACGGAGCCCCGTTGCCGAACAAGCCCGGATAGAAGTGCTCGGTGAATCCCACCGCGTTCCACCCGCGCTGCCGCGGATGACCGTAAAACTTGAAACCGCGCAACGAACCGGGGGCGAAACACAGCTTGTCCGGATCGACCTCGCGTATCGCCCGGATGATGCGCTCCACTATTACGACAAGCTCTTCGCGAACATCCGTGCGCGAATCGCCCCAGGGCTCGTTGATCAGATCGTAAGCCACCACGCTCGAACGCCCACGATAGCGCTCGGCGATGCGCTGCCAAAGCCATGCCGTCCGCTTCTGGTAAGCTTCACTACCCCACAGGTCGTTCTCCCCCACCCGTCCGGAGGGCATTCCCGTGCTCTGGCCTCCCGGGACCCCGTGCATGTCGAGGATTACATAGACGCCCGCCTGCTCCGCCAACTCGACAGCCCGATCCAACCACTCGAAGGCATCCGTCCGCAAGTCGAAGGGACGCTCGTCTGTAGCCAGCAAGGCATGATGAAACGGCACCCGAACCACGTTGAAGCCGAACGAACTGACAAACTCGAACTCGCGCGCCGTGATCCAGTTCGCCCGGTACACATCCAGCAACGCTTCGGCGCGATCCGTACCGAAACGGCGCACCAACGTGGACAGGATTTCGTGCTGGTCACGGAACTGGGCATCCTCCAGCCCCAACATCCACGGCTCCAGCAACAGCCAGTTGCCGAGGTTGCAGCCCTTGAGCTCCACCCGCTGACCGCTCTCGTCAACCCACCAGCGACCATCCGTGTGCAGCCTAGGTAGCCCGCCCTCCTCCGCCAAAGCCGCGCCGGCCAGACCGAGAACTACCCCCGCGAGCACTCCAGTCCACGCCATGCAAACCCGTTTCCCCTGCCGCAACCGCATCCAGCCTATCCCCCGCAAATGGTATCCCAGCCCTTGCTCACAAAGACGTTGCCGGCCTCGTCACGGTGGGGTGCGAAGGGGCTGGCGTCATAGTATTCCGTAGCTGTCACCGTCGACACATGCGAGTCCACGTACCCGACGTTAATCAGCGGTGTTCCTCCGCCGTGGGGAAAATCCTTGGGTCGCCAATCCGGGAACATCAGGTCATAGAACAACACCGCACCGGAAGGCGAACGCACCGTGCCCGCCGCCCGCCCCGAACCCTTCTCGTGCAGGATGGCTTTGTGGGTGTTGTAACGATAGTGATTCTGCTCGGGTTCCGTCATCCAATCGTGACTGGCCAACCGCTCGACCGCCGGGCAACGAAAGACTCCGGAGAAGTCCACGTCGGGATTGGCATCCCCCCGTTGCCCGCCCAGGTAGGGAATGAGCACGTCCTGAATGTAGTCCGCAAAGGTCAGCTTCGGGTAGGTGAACTTCTCCCAGTCGAAGTTCTTCCCCACTGGAAAGTACCCGTTGTACTCGCTGGCGTACACGCTCACGCCAATCAACTGCTGGCGCAGATTGGATTGGCAGGTCACCGTGAGGGCCTGCTGACGGGCCTTCTGCAGCGACGGAATCAGGATGGCGATCAGCAATGCGATAATGGAGATAACCACGAGCAGCTCGACCAGAGTGAACGCCGACGGCTTGGCTGTCCGCCGTGCGCAGCGCCTGGTACCTTTGAGGCTGACCGTGAATCTCCTCATGCCTTGCCCCCATTAGGCGCACATACGATCCGCTGACCCGTAGGTGTCACCCGCACCGGTTCGTCCGGGGGCGGCGCCGTGGTCTGGTTGATTTCCAGAAAAGCCTCGATCTCCAAACGCAGCGAACTGGACTGCAAGTCCCGATCAGTGGGATGAGCCAGTTGTCGGCACAGCCACCGTCCGGCTTGGTGCCCCAACTCCGCCGCGTTCTGGCACACCGCGGTGAACACCGGATGAGTCATCTTGCGCAACCGCTCGTCGTCGACCCCGATGACCGAGAGCTCTTCAGGTACGCGAATCCCGACCTCGAGCGCCCGGCGCAACGCTCCGGCGGTGAGCGCCGGGTCCGTGAAGAAGATGGCTGTGGGAGGTTCGGGCGCCGACATCAACCGGTTGAGTGCGGCGGCGCCTCCCCCGATATCCGCGTTAATCGCAATAATCATGTCGGGATCGACCTCGACGCCGGCTTCAGCCAAAGCTGCACAGTAGGCGTCGATGCGATCGCGGTGGTCCGTGTCCAGCACCGCGTTGTGCACCACCGCGACCCGGCGATGCCCGAGGTGCAGAAGATGATCGATGGCGCTGCGACTGGGCGCCGAGGAGTTGCAGCAAACGTAGTTCACCCGCTCATCATCGAAACGGTCGGCGATCACCACGTGGGGGATACGCTCTGCGGCGATCGCAGCACAGAAATGACGAGTCTCACCATCAACCCGAAGCACGAGTCCGTCCACGCCTTTGCGCGCGAAGAACGCCGCGAAACTCTCGCCTCCCTTGCGGTCCAGAGGATCGATAATGCACACGTCGTACTTCAAAGCCATCGCCGCACGGGTTACCCCCCCCCACACCACGGCGTCATACCCGCTGAACTTGGGTCCCGAAGTCTCGTTGAAGAAGATGATCCCGATGCGCCCGGTACGCCCTGCCCTGCGCGGCAGCTCGTACCCGACCCGTTGCGCCTCGGCGACCACCCGAGCACGCACCGATCTACTGACGTCCGGTGAGTTGTTCAGGGAGCGAGAAACCGTAGCCGGGGACACCCCCAGGCTGCTGGCGATACCTCTAACAGTAGCAGAGCTCAAGAGGCCCCCTTCCTGGAAACACTATGAAACCTATCGGAACACGCGAACTCGTTTCACAAAACGTACCGCAATCATCCGCCCCAGTCAACAGAAAAACGACACTGAACGCAGAATAGGCATTGCAAACCGGGCCAGACCACGCTATCATCGTTTCTGAAACATCGTGAAACACCGCGAGCCCGGCAGGAACAACGGAGCATCTGATACATGACATTCCCTGATGGTTTTCTATGGGGCGTAGCGGCGGCAGCCTACCAGGTCGAAGGGGCAACCTCGCAGGACGGGAGAGGCCCCAGCGTCTGGGACGAGTTCTGCGCCCGCCCTGGAGCTGTCTTCGACGGTCATTCCGGAGAATCGGCCTGCGATCACTACCACCGCTACCCGGAGGACATCGCCCTGATAGCGGACCTCGGCGCCAACGCCTACCGACTCTCGATAAGTTGGCCGCGGGTGATGGCTCGCGGCGTCGGCCCAATAAATGAAGCAGGACTTGATTTTTACGACCGAGTCATTGACGCCCTAATGTCACGGGGTGTCACTCCGTGGGTGACGCTGTTTCACTGGGATCTGCCGAGTGCGCTGTTTCACCGCGGGGGTTGGCTAAACCGGGCCAGTGTAGATTGGTTTGGGGAGTACGCTGAGGCAATCGCCCGGAGACTGGGAGATCGGGTCCAGCACTGGATGACCTTCAACGAACCCCAGATATTCTTAGGCCTGGGCCATTCAACCGGGGAGCACGCCCCAGGCCTGCGCTACAGCCGACCGGACGTGCTCCGGGCGGCGCACCACGTACTGCTCGCCCACGGCCGGGCGGTCGAGCGGATTCGAGAACACGCCGAGGTCAAACCGATCATCGGGTGGGCGCCACACGGCTGCATCTGTTACCCGACGCAGGACCGGGAGGAGGACGTAGCCGCGGCGCGGGCATCGATGTTCGGCGTACCCGACGGAGATGGGTGGTGCTTCAGCACCGCGTGGTTCGCCGACCCGGTGGTGCTGGGACAGTATCCGGAGGAGGGACTAAGGCGATTCGGAACGGAGATGCCGCCCGGTTTCCAGGAGGATCTGGAGCAGATCGCCCAGCCGCTGGAGTTCTTCGGCGTCAATGTCTACCAGGGGCGACCGATCGCGGCGGGCGAAGATGGTCTCCCGGTCGAGCGTCCGCGCCAACCGGGTTTCCCGCACACCATGTGTCACTGGCCGGTCGAGCCCAAGGTGTTGTACTGGGGGCCCCGGTTCCTCCAGGAGCGATACGACCTGCCAATCTACGTCACCGAGAACGGGTGCGCATGTATGGATTGGGTACACCAGGATAACCACGTACACGATGCGCCCCGCATCGACTACTTGGCCCGGCACTTGAGCGCACTCCGCCAAGCCATCCGCGACGGAGCCGATGTTCGCGGATACTTCCAATGGTCGATTCTGGACAACTTCGAGTGGGCGGAGGGCTATCGGATGCGGTTCGGGCTCATCTATGTCGACTTTGAGACGATGGAGCGCATCCCCAAGGATTCGTACGCGTGGTATCAGCAGGTGATCCTGTCGAACGGGGGCTGTCTTCCGGAGGCTCCGGCGCTCCTGCGATAGGCGGCGTCAAGACGCAACGCCTCGAACGCGGTGTAGACGGGAACCAGGGGGGGGCACCCCGCATGAATCGTAACTGAGGTCGAGCATGTCCGCAGGACACCGCCGGTCACTCAAGATCCTGCCGAACTCGCGCGGATTCCTCAGCCTGGGGGGTTGGCTCATCGTCGCCCTCGCCCTGCTCTCCATGACGTTGGTCATCTGTCGGACCGAAACGCGGAGGCAGGGGTTGGAGTTGTGGACCTATGCTCGGACGCATGTCCTCAACTACGAACCGATCATTGCCCATTGGAACGAAGTCGAGGAGACCGGCGAATCGGTGCAACTGTTCCTGATCGGCCCGCGTCCGCTGGAGCGCCGCGTACTCTCGGGATTCTTCTCCGGGACCCCGGTCGCCGATCTGATCGAGATCGAGCGGAGCATGGCGGGCCGACTCTTCTCCGGACCACTGGAAGCGGTGGGGTTTGTCGATCTCACCGAGCGCCTGCGTGCGGAGGGCATCGACACCGCGATCAACGAACCCAGCTTCGGCCCGTGGACCTCACGAGGCCGCATCTTCGGTCTGCCGCACGACGTTCACCCGGTGCTGCTGGGCTATCGCGCCGACCTGGTCGAGCAATCCGGGATCGACATGACCACGATCGAAACGTGGGACGACTTTGCCCGCATACTAAGCCCGCTGGTCCAGGACTTCGACGGAGACGGGCGACCGGACCGGTATCTGCTGAACATGTGGCACACCAACAAGGACCTGATGGAGGTCTTGCTGTTACAGGCCGGCGGGGGGTTCTTCGACGAATCCGGGACGCCGGTCATCGATTCCCCCGCCAACGCCCGGGTCCTGGCGACGATCGTCACCTGGGGATGCGGACCGAAGCGCATCGCGATTGACGCCCCGGAGTTCACCGCCTCCGGAAACCAGTTGCGTCTGGGGGGCGCCGTGGTCTGCTCGCTCGTGCCGGACTGGCTTTGCGGCGTCTGGCAGCACGATCTGCCGGAGTTGGGCGGGAAGATCAAGCTCATACCGCTTCCCGCCTGGGAGCCGGGCGGCAGACGCACCAGCGTGTGGGGCGGAACCATGCTCGGTATCTCCCGGACCACGCGGAACCCGGAGGTAGCCTGGAAGCTGGCGAAGCATCTGTACCTTTCCCCGGAGCTGGCGGAGTCGGTTTACCGTACGGTGGGGATCATCAGCCCGGTAAAGAAACTGTGGACCCATGCGTTCTACGACGAACCAAGCCCCTACTTCTGCGCCCAGTCCCCCGGTCGCTTGTACATCGACGCCGCCCCCGCGGTCCCTCGACGGACCTCCTCGCCTTTCAATGAGCTGGCCAAGGACCACGTTCAGACAGTCGCCGTGGCCCTGCGGGAGTATGCCCTGGCGGAGGACGTCTACACTCGAGACGAACTGCTCGACCAGGCCCATCGCCTGCTCCGCGAGGCGGAGGACCACGTCCGCCACCAGATGGAGCGTAACATCTTCCACCGCGAGGAGGGTCGATGACCACGGCATCGCGACACAACTGGTGGGTTCCGTACTTCCTGCTGAGCCCGTTCGTGTTGGTCTTCCTGGTGTTCATCGCCTACCCCACGATTCAGTCAGTCGTCCTGTCCATGCAGCAGACCTACGGACCGCAGGCCAGCCGATTCGTAGGTCTGGACAACTTCCGTTTCCTGGCGAACGACCCCCTGTTCAGAAAGGCGCTGTGGAACACGGTGGTCTTCGCGATGGGATCGGTCTTCATCCAGCTTCCCTGTTCTCTGGGCCTGGCCATGCTGTTGAACAGCCGATGGATGCGCGGACGGGCGCTGTTTCGGTTGATCTTCTTCTCCCCCTCGCTGGTGGGTCTGGTGTTTGTCGCGGTCATCTTCAGTCTGATTTTCGAGAAGCGTACCGGCCTACTCAATGTTCTGCTGCACAGCACTTTCGGCGTCGATCCGGAGTTTCCGTGGCTGGACGAATACGTCATGCCCGCCCTGATCCTGGCGGCATTGTGGCTCTACGTGGGTTTCAACATGGTGTACTTCCTGGCGGCGCTGCAGAACGTACGCCCCGAGCTGCTCGATGCCGCCCACATCGACGGGGCCGGCGCAGGGCAGCGCTTCTTGCACGTAACCATCCCGGCGATCCGTCCGGTCGCCACCTTCGTGGTGCTGCTTTCGCTGATCGGTAGCTTTCAGCTCTTCGAGCTTCCGTTTCTATTACTGGGCAGCAGTGCCGGTCCGGACAACCAGGGGCTGACATTAGTAATGTATCTGTACCAAACCGGATTCAGGACGGGCGACCTGGGTTACGCCAGCGCGATCGGTTGGGTGTTGACCCTGATCCTGGGCATGTTTGCGGTGTCCCAGCGGGTGATCAGCCGCCGGTCGGAGGTGTAGGGTGATTCGACGGTTCGTGGGAGTCTACGTTCCGCTTTCTATCTGCGCGGGATTGATCCTGCTGCCGTTCGCCTATTTGTTGTGCGCTTCCTTCAAAACGAACGCCGACTTCTTCTCCTCGCTGTTTCTGCCGATGGGCGACGGGCTGTTCGGGGTGGGATGGGAGCGTCTGACTCTGGATCACTACCGTCGGCTGTTTACGGACCTGGGGTTTGGCGGGCATATCATCAACTCGTTCTTCCTGGCGTCGGTGACCAGTGTGTTATCGACTCTGTTCAGCGCCATGGGTGGTTATGCTCTGGCGTGTTTCCGATTCCGCGGTCGGAGCTGGCTGACCGGCCTGGTGTTGGGGACACTGGTACTCCCGAGCGTGCTGCTGCTCGCGCCCTCATATCAACTGCTCTTTCGTCTGGGGCTGTTGGATGAGTACGCGGGGGTGATCCTGCCGATGGTCGCGCCGGCGTTTGGGGTGTATCTGTTCCGCCAGGCGGTGATCGGCAGTTTTCCGGCGCAGATGCTCGAGGCGGCCCGCTTGGACGGCTGTGGCGAGATCCGGATATTCTTCGTCATGGTGTTGCCGATGGTCCGGCCGATGGTGGGTGCGTTTCTGCTCATCACCTACCTGGCGACGTGGAACAACTTCATCTGGCCGCAGATCGTGCTCCAGACCCCGGAGAAGCTGCCCTTGTCGGTAGCGATCGCCCACCTTCAGGGCGTCTACTTCCAGGACTACGGGATGATGATGGCGGGCACGGCGCTATCGATCGCTCCGGTGATCGTACTCTTCCTGCTCCTTCAGCGTGAATTCATCGCCGGGCTCACTTCCGGAGCGGTGAAGGGGTGACCCGCAGAACGAAGCGTGCCCCGCATCACCTGCGACGGGACGAACCCTCCAGCCTCTTCACATGTCACCAAGAGCACCATGCCTACCCCGGGGAACCTCAGCACGTGGCGAGCGCCGGTTCCGGGTTCGCAAGTGCGGCGAGGTCGGGGTATCCCAACCGAGTCAGCACGTCCGGGCCGCACTCCGTCGCAAGCTGGGCTTGCTGTTCGACGGTCAGGCCATCAGCGCCGGACCAGCGGGCCAAAGCCTGGGTGTGCGGCTGATCGTGTTCGCGGGTCTTCTCGTCACCGTAGCCCTCGTGATGGGGCTGGTGACCATAGGCAATCATCCCCGGCTCGAAGGGCAGGTTCAAGAACGCGCACATGGCGCGGGCTTCAGCGGCGGGGGCGTCGCACAATCGCTCATACCGAACGTGCAGCGAGCGCTCCGGGTGAGCGCGCAGGAATCGGTCGAGGGTCCGGTTGTCTTCCGCCGCTCCGGCGAAGTGCGCCTCGGGACTCACGCTGTCGATGTGCTTCCAGGTGTGCTGCGACCAGACGGTTCCGCGCGGGTCGCGGGTCAGCACGATGAACTTCGCAGCCGGAAACAGATCGGGCAGCACCTCCGCAAGCCTGAGATAGCGAGGTGTCTTGTCCACGAAGTAAGACGCTGCGGCGGGCATCGTGGATCTATAGAAGCGGGCGGCGAACGCCCGACAGCAATCCAGGAACCGGGCATGATCCACGTGCCCGCGCATAGCTACGGCGGCTTGGCTGGGATTGGGGGCGGCGCCCGGTTCATGCCCTTCCCACAAATCGAGCAGGGGCAGCAGGAACCACGTCTCCGCCGGAGCGTAGACCTGGGTGTGGCTATCCAGCACCTTGCGTAGCAGCGTCGTCCCACTGCGCCACATCCCCAAAACGAACACCAGCCAGGATCCGGCTTCATCATCACGACCCGAACTCGTCGCCAACCCCGACGCAGCCGTCCCGTCCGGGCGGCGAGTCAGCGTCCTGGTGAGGGCCTCCGCCCGGTGTTTCCAGCCATGCTGAGCCAGAGAGCGTGCCCGGGCCGAGGCGGCCATCTGCTCCATACGCGGGCGGTCCTCTAGCAACGCCGTCACCCGCTGGCGACACTCCTGCGGGGTACGGAAGACCACAATCTGAGAGGAATCGAACAGCGAATCGATGCCCGCACGATACGATTGCAGCAGACAAGCTCCGGAAAGAGTAATCTCGAACGGCTTGAGATTGACCCCTATGTCGTCCTGCCAGCGCATCACGTTAAGCCCAAACCAGCCACGGCTGTACGCCTTCGCCTGATCGTCATAGGGCAGCCAACCCAAGCGCTCCCAGTCACCCGGCCACGACTCGAACTCCTCGCCTGAACCGAACTGAGCACAGCGGAAGTAGCGCGAGAGATACGCGAAAGTAAACGCACGCTCCCAGGACTCGATCCGCCGGAGCATCATGGAGAATCGAATGTAGCGTTCCGCGTGCTGCACGACACCCACCGCCACTGGCCCGACTTGGGCTGCGCGGTGGGTGATACGCTGGATCTGCCCGAGCACGGGTTCGTCGCGGCACTCCAGGCGGGCCTGGATCATCAGATCCACAAACGCCTCGACGTCTCCCGCCGGGGCGTCAACCTCACCAGCCACCGCACACAACTCCGGCCGCAAGGTGGCAGCCACATCCTCGCGAATGGCCCGAACGTCGGGCTCGTCCTTGGCCAGTTCAGCCAGCATCAACTCCGTGGGTGGGCTGTGACCTGCCCCGGCCCCGAAGACGATATCGAACTCCCGGGCCTGGTCCGGGTGGGGTCGAAAGCGCTTGGGATTCGAGGCGTGCCCCACGGTCAAGACGTTGTTGAACCCCAACACGCCCTTCACCTCGATAGCCGTCCCCGGATTATTAATCGCATGAATCGTATGCGGTCCGTCCAGCACCGGACGCAACTCGGTGGGCACTTTGCCCTCATGGGCCCACTGCGGGGCGTCCAGCCAGTGCATGATCACCGGCAGATGAAAGTGCTCGAACAGCGACACGCCCTCCCAAACTCCCAAAGCCACCGCCGCATTCCCCCACAGGGTGACCGCCAAGTCCACGTTGTTGGCCCGGGCGATGCCCAGAACCGTCTCCGCTACAATCGTCACCATCGACGACTTGGACTCGTCGTCCCCGCTACCGTGGGAGCGGGCCAGCAGCGGAGCCAACTCGACCACCAGAACCTCATGACCCGCCTCGCGGTATCCATCAATGATGTCCGCGAAAATCTCCCGCGAGTTCGTCCCGGGATGCTGGAAAGCCAGAATGCGCAATGCCATGACAGTGTCACTCGCCCATAGGACCGCCGGAACGGGAGACCACGTGAGCAGCCCCGCCGCCGCTTTGCTCGCCCCGAGTGGAACGAAAGCTACGCACTGATTATCGGACGAGAACGCACCGTGACCGGCGTGTCATTGTCGATAAACCGGGCGGAATGGGGTTGACGTGATGGGAGATGTCCGATTCGGCGACAGCAGGGGCGTTCCGAACGATCCGCTCAGCCCCCACCAATCAGCGCAGCAGACACTGGCGCGGACCAGCTGCCCACCGCTCCAAGGGCGGGCCGGTCCGTGATAACTGAGAATCCGGTCCTACAAGAAAACGAGTAATACCGCAGTCGATTACCCGGCAGCGGCCTCGCGCTGATAGTGCGCCGCCAGGATGGCCGCCACCTCCGGTCGGGCAAACTCCTCGGGGAGCGCCTCGCCCGCAGTCAGCATCTCGCGCACCTTGGTTCCGGAGAGGAACACGTAGTCCGCAGGCTGATGGTCGGGGTGGTCACGCATCATCACGACCTTGTTGAGCTTCTTGGAGTACGCGGTGTGATCCGCCCGGAAGATCTCGATCTCCTGCGAACCCGCGGGGATGTCGTCGAAGATCGCCTGGGCATCGAACGGGCCGTAGTACTTACCCACGCCCGCGTGATCGCGCCCGACGATGAGATGCGTACACCCACAGTTCTGCCGGAAGACCGCATGTAACGCCGCCTCGCGCGGGCCGGCGTAGAGCATGTCGAACCCATATCCGGTGATCATCACCGTGTTGGGCGGGAAGTACAGCTCGACCATCTTGCGAATCGAGGCATCGCGCACGTCGGCAGGGATGTCCCCCTTCTTCAGCTTGCCCAGGAGCATGTGAATCAGCACGCCGTCGGCAGCCACCGCCTCCTTGGCCATCTTGCACAACTCCTCATGCGCACGGTGCATGGGGTTGCGGGTCTGGAAGGCGACCACCTTCTGCCAACCAAGCCGGGCGATCTCGTCGCGAATCTGCCCCGCCGTGCGGAACGTCTCCGGGAAGTCGTTGGCGAAGTAGGAAAGGTTCAATACCTGAATGGAACCGGACAGGACCGTATTCCCCACGGAGGTGAACGCCGCCACGCCGGGATGCTCGCGGTCCTGGGTGCGGAAGATCTGCTCGACCAGCGTCGTCATCTGCGCGTCAGACATGACCTCGATCGCCGCCACGTCCATCACCGCGAGGATAGGATTCCCCTCCACGTTGGGATCGCGCAGGGCGATGCGCTTCGCCGCCCGAATCTCCTCGGTGATCTGCTCGGGACGAACCACGTTCAGGATCGGCACCGGCCAGAACAGTCCGCTGGGCATCCGCATGCCCTCCGCCACCGCGAGGGCCTCCGCCAGATTCATATAACCGGTCAGCGGATTGAAGTAGCCACTCCCGAGCATCACCGCATTGGCTGCCGCTGCGGAGCAAACCGTCAGCGCCGGAAGGCCACCAGCCTCCTTGAGCAAGGCTGCCCGTCGGGTATCATCCGCGACAAAGCGCGAGTCAAGTGTGTCGGATCCGTGCGGTTTAATCATCGTCTGCCACCGTGCCTTTCGTGTCGTGTCCCTACTGGTCGGGCTTGCCCCTCGCCGTAGCCCGAGTTTGCCCCCGCCGTAGCCACCCACGGGCTGCGGATAAGCGCGCTCGCGGCCTGATCCGCCACCTGGGGTCCGCTGGAGGATCGGGCATCCTAGCGACTCTCTGAGGCGGAGTCCACCACACCCCGGCTGCAGTCTCCTGTCGGGCGCCATGCTCATCCCGAAGGGCTAGCATGTCGGCCAACTGCGAATGCCCAGCAGCCAGTGGCCTGCGTCCATACCGGCGAAGACCGGAGGGTAGGCGCTTTCGGGCGACTGGCCGTCGGGTGTCGTTTGACGCGTCCTGAAGGCCGGTCTATCCTGACCCGCCATGGTCCGCAATGCGTTCGAGAACCCCCAGATGTCCACAAAGCTTCACAAGCGACTGGTTATGGGCGGCCAACCTTCATTCCAGCGCAACCGAGAGATTGGCCTGTTCGCATCCACAATCGCCGACCTCGGCACACACTATGTCAGGAGCAGCCTGCCAATCGGTCCGACGCCCGCCCTTCAAACCCTCACGTCACAGGCGACCTGACCATGTGCGGTATCGCCGGCATCTGGGGAGAAGTCAGCCAGGAACGCCTGCAAGCCATGGCAGACGCCCTCCGGCACCGCGGACCGGACGACGAGGGCTTCTGGTTCAGCGTCGAACACCGCATCGGCCTGGCCAATCGCCGACTGGCGATTATCGACCTGCCCGGAGGGCGTCAACCGATCGCCAACGAGGACGGAAAAATAGTCACCGTCCTTAACGGTGAGATCTACAACTACCGCGAACTGCGCGCGGAACTGGTCGGTCGAGGACATCGGTTCCGCACCAACACCGACACGGAGACCATCGTCCACCTGTACGAAGAGCACGGTATCCGGGCGGTCGAGCGTATGCGCGGGATGTTCGCCATCGCCATCTGGGACGAGAACGAACGGCGACTCGTCCTGTTCCGCGACCGGGCGGGCAAGAAGCCACTCTACTACATGGAGACGCAGAACGGGTTTGCGTTCGCCTCGGAGATCAAGGCGTTGGTGGCGGCCCACACGGCGCCGTTGGAACTCGATCAGCAGGCGTTGGCAGACTACTTGACCTGGATGGCAATTCCGGCGTCAGCCACCATCTACCGCCAGGTCCGCGCCGTGCAGCCTGCTGAAGTCGTGGTCGTGCGCGATCGGCGGATCGCCCAACGAGGCGCATACTGGCAGCTCGATATGTCGCCCAAGCAGACACTCGACTTCGACGAAGCGGTTGATCGCGTGGACGCCGAGTTGCGGGAAGCGGTCAGTCTGCGGTTGCGCTCCGACGTCCCGGTCGGCGTGTTCCTCTCCGGCGGGCTGGACAGCGGGCTGGTGACCGCCCTGGCTGCGCAGGCATCAGCCGATCCGCTGACCACCATCACGGTCGGATTCGAGGATGCCGCCCACGACGAACGCCCCCTGGCCCGACGGGTGGCTGAGCAGTATGGCACGCGCCATCAGGAAGTTCTGGTCAAGCCCGATCTGGAGGACGTCCTGCCGAAGATCGCCGCGGCATACGATCAGCCGTTCGCGGATTCGTCGGCCATTCCCTCATACTACGCCGCTCAAGCCGCCCGTGAACACGTCAAGGTGGTGCTGAACGGTGACGGCGGCGATGAGGTCTTCTGCGGATACCGGCGATACCTTGCGGGGCGTCTGGCTGGCAGGCTGAGGGCGTTCGACGGAGTGTGCGGGCGAGCGCTATGGGGGATGACGCGGGCAGCCCTTCCGACGCCGCGACGGACCCGAACCCCCTACGCCTTCGCCCACCGCTTCATCCGCGGGATGGGCTTGCCCCCCGCAGAGCGCCACCTCGCATGGAACGTCGATGGATTCACTCCCTCCGAGCTGCGGAAGCTGCTCCAACCGGACGTTTGGAGTTCGATTGTCGCCACCGCCGGCGCCCGCCATGTCGCCGAACTGCACGCTGGACTCGAAGCTGCGGGAGCGGTCGATCGAATGCTCGCGGTCGACTTCGCCACCAGCCTGCCCAACGAACTGCTGGTGAAGATGGACATCGCTTCAATGGCCCACGGTTTGGAGGCACGTTCGCCGATGCTCGATCATGTGTTGATCGACGCCGCTTCGCACTACCCGGAATCGGTACGGCTCGCGGGGCGCCAGACCAAACCACTGCTGCGCGCCTTGGGGCAGCGCTACCTGCCCACCCCGATTCTGACCGCCCCGAAACGCGGCTTCGAAGTGCCGCTCGTGCGCTGGCTGCGCGAGGACCTGCGGACACTGCGCGATGATCTGCTGCTCCAACCGACGGGGCTGGTGGCGGACATCTGCCAACGACCATACCTGGAAAGGCTCGTCCGTGGAAAAACGCGTCTCGACCCGCGACGCTGGAGCACCCGCGTATGGATGCTGATGATGCTAGCCCTCTGGGACCGCCACGTCCGACCGAACAGTTAGCCACCCATCAGAGCCGCGAGCGCCAGCGAGCGGTCACCAGAACCGAGCCGCGACCGTGAGGAAGCGAAACGCAAACCGACGCAGTCCAATCATCAGGCTCAAGCTACGCCTGGCATCAAGAGAAGAGCCATCTGATGATCGTACCCAGGCCGATGAGGAACACCACCACCAGAAGCACGGTCACCGTCAGACAGCCGACTAGCATGAGCCGGTCGCCCCAGACGCCCGAATCCGCGCCCTCACGCTTTCGGGCATCCATGCAGATCAGTCCTTCCAACCCCAGACTGCTGATCCGGCGGCGAACTGCCTCGGGGTAATCCTGGAAGCTGGGGAGGCGCAGTACCCGCGGCAACTGGTTGACGACGAGGCTGGGGACTGAGCCGCTCCGCTTTACGAACAAGGCGATAGCCTCGTCAACGTGCTCACCCTCCGCCTCAGATACAAGCCAGTACCGGCCAGCCTGGTGGACGTCGTGCATGTCGTAGGAAAGCTGAGCGATCTTCGCCACTAGCTCGGCATCGTATCCCTTGCTGACCAGGTAGGAGGTGAGCCGCTGCCGGGCGAGACCGTAGTGGCCCTGCTCTATATCTTCCTGGGCGCGTTCAAGTGCAGACATGGTCTATCTGCCAATACAAAGCCAACCCTCCCGCCGTGATTCACGGCGATGTTCACCGCAAACTGTCGTAACGACCCGCGAGACCTGCCTGAACATCGCAGACGCAGAAACCGAGCCGCGACCGTGAGGGAGCGGACCTGAAGAAACTGCAACGACCTTGCCGGATACGCTGACACACTACTTCATGTCCAGCAGATCCGCCATAGTCACCATATCATCAATACTGATCACGCTGCCGGATCCGTCGAACGTCACCGAGAAGGCCTCCGACTGCGAGAACTGGTACTCGAAGACGAATCCGTGCGGCAGGCTGTTGTTCGCCAGGCGGTCTGCCAGTCGATCACGCTTGAACTTGTTCGCCCCTCCGGGTTTCTTGATGCTCCTCTCGACCCCGCCGGATTTCTCCTTCTTCTCGGTGATCACCCGATACTCGCGGGGCTCGCCGGCGGCGTCGATCACCTTGGTCCAGGTCATGCCCCGGCCGACGGCAGCCCGAGCGTCCCGCCCCTGCTGCGACGGATCGAACGTGCTAAACCCGCCCCAGTGGTACATCGCCAACCCACCCGCGATAAACAGGACCAACAATACGAAGATAGCTTTCATAGCTTAACCTCCAAAACAAATGTCCCCACCACCCATGCCGCCAAAGAGTTGTAGCGTCACCCCTCGTGGGTGACGAACCGGGTGCCCCATCTCGTTGATCCGCCCCACGGGCGGATATCGAGGTGGGGGAAGACACTTCCCTACCCCCCCAGCGCCTGCCCAATCCATACGCGACCCGCGCCGACCGCCTCCCCAATCTTCCCGGAGTCATTCCCGCCGCCCTGAGCCATATCCGGCCGCCCCCCGCCCCTACCGCCGACAATAGGAGCCACTTCCCTTATCAGGTCCCCGGCTTTCACACCGCGCTTGACCACCGCCTTGCTCATTCCGGCGATGAGTGTCACCCTATCGTCACTGACCGTAGCCAGCAACACCACCGACGCTTCGGTCTTGTTCCGCACCCAGTCGATCGCCCCGCGGAGCGCGTCAGCCTTGGCAGCCGGAACTTCGCCAACCACAACAGTCACGCCGCCGATCGTCTCCGCCTCTTCTAGCAACTCAGCCATACGCTCCACCACCGCATCGCCGGAAGCTGCCGATTGAGCTT